>CAYWWL010000130.1:0-6161 GCA_964461925.1 uncultured Caulobacterales bacterium
GTCCCAATTATCTCGGGATGTCAGTCGCCAATCCTCGGTTTGCGCCCTATTTCGCGCTAGCGGCGGAGTTTGATCTGCCGGTCGGCGTGCATACCCAACGCGGACCGCCGCCTGGCGCGCGCAATTCGACCCGGAAAGACGCAGGCTGCTGTCCGAACTATGACCCCGCCATGGGCGATCCGAGCCTGTTGCGGCCAGTGCTCGAACGACATCCAGGGCTGCGCGTCTGGATCCAGCATGTCGGATCGGGGCGCGCCGGCGGTTATGAGCCGTTCTGGGACGAAACCCTCGCGCTTTTAGAAGACTACCCGAACGTCTATCTCGATCTATCTATCACCAATGGCCCCCGGCCAATCGCCCAGTACGAGCATAGCCTCCGTGTTCTGATTGACGCCGGTTTCGGCGATCGCATCATGTTCGGATCGGACAATGTGCCGATCGATCTCATCGTCAACCGTTTGAAGTCAATCGGCTGGCTGACCGCGGCTCAGCGGCGTGCGATCCTTTTTGGCAACGCTGCGCGTTTTTTTGAGCTCGATGACGCGGATCCCGCCGTCGCGGCCGGCGATGGGGGCGAGTGACGGCGGATTGAGCGATTGCGACAGCCTGTGGGATCGGGCACACTGACGCTGCAATGAGAGGGGAACAAGGGATTTTGGGGCATGAGCGAAACGCAGCTTGAAACGATATTTTCCATCGCTGGCAGCGCAGCGATGCTTGGATGGGCGATCCTTATCTTCCTCCCGCGTAGATTTCCGGTGCTCTTCGCCATACCCCAAATGATCATTCCCTTCGGCATCGGACTCGCCTACGCCGCGTTGATCCTGCCGACGATCTTCACCGTCGACGGCGGTGGTTTCGGGTCGCTCGCCGAGGTGAAAGTTCTGTTCGCCAATGACGCCACCCTGCTTGGCGGTTGGCTGCACTATCTCGCATTCGATCTGTTCGTGGGCGCATGGATCGCTCGCCGGGCCGACGCGATCGGTTTGTCACGAATCATTCAGGCGATCATCTTGGTCGCCACCTTTATGCTCGGGCCAATCGGGCTGGTCTCGTTTTTGGCGATCCGCGCCTTCTATCGCCGTAGCCTTACGGAGGACGTCGTATGAAGTGGCTTGACGCGCGCCGCACCCACGCGCCGCTCGGGCCCTTTGACGACGATGTAGTCACCCGGTCTTTGCTGTCGTGCGTGTTTTTGATGGTCGCCATGATGGTCGTATTGATCGGTCCATGGCTGATCGACGACCGTCTGATCGAGGGCGTCAATCCTTGGTTGAAGCCGCAAAAATTCGGCGTTTCCTTTATCGTCCACTTCATGACCCTGGCGATTCTGGCCCAGACCCTGCCGCGGCAGGTGCGCGATGGGCCGACGCTGCGGATCTTCACCTATTTGGCGGTCGGTGCCATCGTGTCGGAGATGGCGTACATCATCGTGCAAGCGGCGCGCGGGCGTCGGTCGCACTTTAACTTCGATACGCAAATCGAGAGCCTAATGTACGCCATGATGGGGCTAGGCGCGTTGCTGCTCGTCTTTGTCGCCATGGCGATCGGCGTACAGATTTTGCGCAAAGGACAGGTTGGACCTGGGCTTCGCGCCGGCGCGGTCACCGGCCTAATTTTTGGCGCGATCACCACAATCGTGCTCGCTGGATACATGTCCTCGTTCACCGGCAGTCGTTGGGTAGGGGAGCACCCTGTGGGCGGCGCCACGGTGCCGTTTTTCGGCTGGTCTCGCGAAGTCGGCGATCTGCGCCCGGCGCATTTCGTCGCCATGCATATGATGCAGACCATGCCGTTGTTTGGCTGGTCGGTGGATAAGCTAGGGATGTCTCGCGGCCCCGCGCTCTTGGCCGTCGCGATCGCGCTTTTCGCGCAGATCGGCTTGGCGGTGTTTCTATTTATGCAAGCGCTGGCGGGCGAGCCGTTCTGGCCTGTCTAACGGGCCAGGACTGGCGCGATCGGGTTACTGAATTCGCCAATGAGCTGTGCGGTCATGACGCCAATGGTCGCCTGCTGCGGCCTTAGCTTTTTCGAAGAGCGTCGCCGCTTCCTCAGCGCGCCCGTTCTTCGCAGCTAAGCGCGCACTGAGCGCGATGGTTTGATAATGCCGTGGCGCGTTCTGCTGGGCGACGCCCAATAACGCCGCTGCGGCGTCCGCTTCGCCTTTGTCCAAGCGCAGATGGCCGAGGCGGGCGGACACCCGCCCTAAGGTCGCCGGCGCCGTTGCGTCGCGGGCCGCTTCGATGGCGCGCTCTAGCCGCTCCGCCGCCGCTGCGACGTCGCCGTCAGCGAGGGACAAGTCCGCCCGACGTTCTTCTAGGAACGACGCACGGGCCGGTTGCTCGTCCGCCCTCGCCCAATCGGCGGCTTGTTTCAGTTCTTGTTGGTGTCGCGGCGCAGGGGCGCGTCGATGGGCTACGACCAAGGCGATGGAGCGGGCGGTCAGCTCTTTACCCTTCTTGTTCATCTCAGCAAAGGCTGCGACGGCGGCGGCGGCGTGCTCTTCAGCGGCGGTCAGATCATCGCGGAGAAGTGCGATTTCGCCGCTGATCGCCTCGGCGTCGCCGATCCATAGGGCGTCTTCGGATTTCTCCGCCGCCTGGCGCAGGGCGGAGGCGAATTGCGCCGCGTCGGCGAAACGTCCCTGTTTTATGCGCAAGATCGCCAAACCTTCGAGACTCGACATTTCGCCGCGCGCGTCATTGAGCTCCCGGCGCAAAGTCAGCGATCGTTGCAAATGTTCATCGGCTTCGCGCCATTGACCGATCCGTTCGCTGACATCGGCGAGGTTGCGCAGCACTGCGGCCGTGGCGCGATCGGCGCCGATAAGTTCGAATGCGTCCAGCGCCCTGTCGAGATAGTCCTTGGCCGCAGCGAGATCCCCGACTTCAATCTTTAAGAGGGCCAACGAGTTTAGCAACGATCCCGGCGGCGTTTCGTAACCGGCGGCGTCGAAGGCGGTGAGCGCCCGGGCGAGATGCATTTCCGCCGCGCCGAGATTTCGCCTAATCCGTTCTTCGATGCCTAGATTGGTAAGGACAGCGCCGACGCGCTTGTGATCGCCAAGGCGTTCGCCGATCGCCAGCGCCTTTTCGTAAGCGGCGATCGCGGCGTCATTGTCGCGTCGATATGCGTAGATGCGGCCAAGGCCGTTATGCACCGCCAGGGCCGCGGTCGCTTCATTGCGGGTTTCCGCTTCAATCAACAATGCGTCAAGCAAGGCTTCGGACTCGTCAATTTCGCCCATCATGCGGGTGGACAGGGCGTATTCATACCGAAGCCAGATATTCTCCGGATCTTGCTCGGCGGCGACCTTAAATAGGTCTCGTGATTCTTCAGCCCGGCCTTGCAACTGCAGGGCGCGGCCGCGGGCATAGGCTTCGGAGACAAATGGGTCTTCGCTAACGGCGCGCAGCGACGCGTCGCGTTCGCCGGAGCGGGGCAAGGTTGAAAGCACTTCCCGCGCCATGCGGCCGGCGAGCGTGGTGGGGTCGTCGCCGACGGTCGCGCGCTGGGAGGAGATTCCGCGCGGCGAGATCACTCGATACTCCAAGGTCAGTTCTTCAGCGGCGCCGATCAGCCGAGCGGCGACCACATGGCTGGCGCCATAAGCGCGCTGCAATTTGGCGATCAAGTCGGGATCGACGTCGATCGACCCGGATTCCGGAACAGCGCCGGCAGGCGCGAGCGCCATCACCGCCCGCGGCGAGACCACGTTCTGTCCGGCGCGGTTTTCCAGACTGTGCACGACGAGGCTCAATAGTCCGAGTTCAACCCAGTCATAGTCTGAGATGGCGGTGGCGTTCTCCACCGGCAGGACAGCGATCCGGGTTTCCCCCGCCGAGGCTGGCGCAGCGCGTCCGAGCAGCAATGCGGCGACCGCCCCAGCGGCGAGGAGGGCGACGACGCTAACGAGGATGGCGGCCCGCAGGCTCTGAACCGGTCCAAAGGCGCGCGAGGCGCTAAGATTGGGCGCATCGGTCACCGAGGGGGCGGCGGGCGCGTCGACCGGCGGTGCGGCAGCGGCTTCGGGGGGCTCGTCGGGCCCGGCGCGAAGGTTCGCGACGAAACGGAATCCCTTGCCGTGGATCGTCTTGATCACCGCTTGGGCACGGCCGTCATCGCCAAGGGCCTGGCGCGCTGATTTGATCCGGCTGGATACGGCGGAGTCAGAGACGAACCTCCCGTCCCAGACCGCCGCGATAATCTCGTCCTTAGAAACGACCCTGCCGCGTTCTTCGATCAGAAAGACGATCAGATCGAAAACCTGAGGCTCCACCGCAATCGGCGCGCCGTTCCGGGTCAGTTCGCGCGTTTCAGGGGCAAGCGCGAAATCGCCGAAAAAATAATCCATATCGGCCTAGTCCCCCTTATCTGGCGGCGAATTCCAGAATTCTCCAAGGCTTCTCCATGTCTTCTCCAAGCTAACAGCAACCGATTTAGGCATCCAGCGGTCATCGGTTGACGGCGACGAGGCGTCGACCCGTTCTTGAGGAGAATGACATGACCAACAATCCGCAACAGCGCGCGTTTTCGCGCTATCTGATCTTCGGCTACGGCGTTTTCAGCTACGCCATGTTCTTCGGCGTATTTCTCTACGCCATCGCATTTCTCGGCAATTTGTATACGCCGCGGTCGATCGACGCCGACCCCGTGGGGCCTGTGGGCCTCGCGGTGGTCGTCGATCTCGGATTATTGGCGTTGTTCGCCGTTCAGCACAGCGTGATGGCGCGGCCGGCCTTCAAGCGCTGGTGGACGCGGTTCATCCCGCCAGCGGCGGAACGCAGCACATATGTTCTGTTTTCGAATGCGGCGATGATCGCCTTGTTCGCTTTCTGGCAACCGATCGGCGGCGTGATCTGGGACGTCGCGGCGCAACCAACGCGTTCAATCATCTTCGCCTTCTACTTCATCGGCTGGGCGGTCTTGTTTTACGCCACATGCTTGATCAATCATTTCGATCTGTTCGGTCTGCGCCAAGTCTGGATGCATCTGCGTGGGCTCGAATATGTCGCGCCGGAATTCCATGAGCCTGGCCTCTACAAGGTGATTCGCCATCCGATCTATCTAGGCTGGCTGATGATCTTCTGGTGCACGCCGACTATGACCGTGGCGCACTTATTGTTCGCCGTCGCCACCACCGCCTACATCTTCTTCGCGATTCAGCTTGAAGAGCGCGATCTGATCGCCGCCCACGGCGATGTTTATCGCGACTATCGTCGTCGGGTGCGGATGATCACGCCATTGCCGAAATCGGCGCCGGCCGCTGACGCGCCTGCTTCCAACGCGACCGCCTCCGAAAGCCTGGCGGCCTCGCGCTAAACCAACCTGCACTCTTACCCACCGATCCCCCCGTCGAGGGCGGGGGGCCATGACATTGAAAAGGAGAAAATCATGAATGTCGCACTCTTAGAACGTCCTGACTACGCAGCTATCAAACGCAAGCAGAACGCCGCTTGGAGCTCAGGCGATTATGCTGTCGTCGGCGCAACGCTGCAGATCGTCGGCGAACAGCTCGCAGAAGCGACCGGTCTTCCCTCTGGCGTCGACGTGCTCGACGTCGCCGCCGGCAATGGCAATGCGACGTTGGCGTTCGCCCGGCGTTGGCACCGCGTGACGTCGACTGACTATGTCGAAGCGTTGCTCGAGAAAGGCCGCAAGCGCGCCGACGCCGAAGGCCTCGACGTGGCCTTCCAGGTCGCCGACGCGGAAGACTTGCCGTTCGACAATCAGTCGTTTGACGCCGTGGCGTCGACCTTCGGCGTGATGTTCGCGCCGGATCAAGATCGTGCTGCGAGCGAATTAGCCCGAGTTTGCCGCTCCGGCGGCAAGATCGCCATGGCTAATTGGACGCCGGACAGCTTTATCGGCCGCTTGTTCCAGGTGATCGGTCGGCACGTGCCGCCGCCGTCGGGCGTAATGTCGCCAGCGAACTGGGGCGACGAAGCCTGGTTGCGCGATCGCTTCGGCTCGGTCGCGGCGAACATCAGCGTGACGCGCCGCCACTTCGTATTCCGATATCTGTCTGCGGAGCATTTCATCGACGTCTTCCGGTCTTTGTACGGTCCGGTGCACAAAGCCTTCGCCGCCTTGGACGAAGCTGGCGCGTTGAAGTTGGAGCAAGATCTTCGCGAATTAATTGACGGATCCAACACCGCGAT
>CAYWWL010000131.1:0-6152 GCA_964461925.1 uncultured Caulobacterales bacterium
CGCCGCGATCAGAATGATGCCTTCGTTCGCTTCAAAGCCGTCCATTTCGACGAGCAACTGGTTCAGGGTTTGCTCGCGTTCGTCATTGCCGCCGCCGAGGCCCGCGCCTCGGTGACGCCCGACAGCGTCGATCTCGTCGATGAAGATGATGCACGGCGCATTCTTCTTCGCCTGTTCAAACATGTCGCGCACTCGGCTGGCACCGACGCCGACGAACATCTCGACGAAGTCCGAACCCGAAATGGTGAAAAACGGAACATTGGCCTCGCCGGCGATCGCGCGGGCGAGCAAAGTCTTACCGGTGCCCGGAGGGCCCACCAGCAGCGCGCCCTTTGGGATCTTTCCGCCGAGGCGCTGGAACTTCATCGGGTCCTTCAGGTATTCGACGATCTCCTCCAATTCCTCCTTCGCTTCATCGATGCCCGCGACGTCATTGAAGGTCACGCGACCTTGGCGTTCGGTCAGCAGTTTCGCGCGCGACTTGCCAAAGCCCATGGCCTTGCCGCCAGCGCCCTGCATCTGCCGCATGATGAAAAAGAAAAAGCCGAGGAAGATAAGGAATGGCAGGATGTTAAGAAGAATCGACAAAGCCAGAGGCAGTTGCTCTTCCGGCGTGATTTTCGTTTCGGCGCCCGCAGCGTTCAGCCGTTCGGCGATGTCTGCGCCAGCCATGATCGGAATCGAGGTCTGGAATTGAGAATTGTCGCTAAGCACGCCTTGGACGGTCTCACGGTCAATTTCGGCGGACTTAACCGCGCCCGAATCCACCTGTTCGATGAACTCCGAATACGTCAGCTGCCGCACCGATTGACCAGCTGGGCTGAAATCGAACATCTGAAGGACGAGGACAAAGAATAAGAATACCAGGCCCCAGATGATCATGTTTCGGGTCGTCATAAGTCTTCAACCTTTCGCGTCGTCTCTTTATAGGGCGACAGCCCTCGGACGTCTTCGCCATTTATCGCGACTTTAGCCCGCAACGCCTGATTTTGGCGTTAATATCGCAGCCGGGCGCTTCAATCTATTCTGCATCAGCCGATCACCGACGCCTTGCTGGCTATATAGGTGCCGCGCCACGGCATTTAAGGGCGCCAACCCAGTTGAATGGGGCGTTGATCGCCCTAGTTTCCAGCGTCTAGCACCCACAAATCATCAAAAAATCTTACTTTAGCTAATACGCGCCAGGTGCCTTCTGGATCTGTTAATGGGCTCGCCTCGCCAGCGCCGGTCAAAACTGGCGCCGACTGCGCCGCCAATTTCGGCCCGACAAAGGTTGGCGGCAGGGATCGATCAGCCCCAAAAGGCTGAATAACCATCGTCGATCCGCTTCGGTTTTCAATCACAAAACGCCGGTCCCAAAGCATCGACTGACCGGCCGCCAGGTTCAACGGTGCGGCGAAGACAGGCCGATCTTCTGATTTTCGCCCTAGAACGCCCGCCGGCTCGCGAAAGACCCAAACCGTATCCTGGCGGCGGGCGATCATCGCCCCGCCAATGGTCGCCAGTCGCCCGTCCAACGCCTCTGACAGCGCCGCTTCAACGGCGTCTGTGTCTGGCGCAAAAGGAGCGCCGACGATAGCGCGGCAAAGTCTTGCGAATAGATGTTTGTCGTCGACGGGCGACATCCGTCGCGCTTCACATGACGCGCCGCCCCAGCCATAGAAGACGCCGCCGAGACGGCGCAACCGGTCTTCTTCGGCGCGCTTGCGTTCCACTGCGTCCGCGGCGAGCCGCTGCGCTGATGTCGCAATGGCCGTCGACGCCAAACCTTGATCATCCAAAGTCGCCGCAAGAGCGCGCATTCGCGGGCGCTCATAGGCGTCATTCTCATTGCTTGGATCGTCGATGGCAATGACGCCCTTCGATTGTACATAGACGCGCAGATCGGCCTTTGGCTGGGTCAAGAGGGGACGGATCAGGGTGATCGGCCGCAGACCGATTGCGGCGATCGTTCGGCGCCGGGTCATTTCCGCCAAGCCATCAAGTCCGCTGCCGCGGGAGAGCCGCATTAAGAACGTCTCAACGACGTCGCCAGCATGGTGACCAGTGACCAAGCCGCGGGCGCCAATCTCATTCGCATGCTCGATCAGAAGGCGATAACGCGCAGACCGAGCCGCCGCCATTTGTCCAGTAGCTGGCTTCGGTCCCTGCCACGACAATATTGTATGAGACAGACCGAGCTGCGCCGCCGTTTCCGCGACAAACTCTGCTTCCTCTCGACTTTCCGGCCGCAATCCATGATCGACGGTCGCCACGGCGACGTCTTTCGCCGCAGTATGCGGCAAAGACTGCACGAGCAGCATCAGCGCCATGGAGTCAGGGCCGCCCGAAACGGCCAATAGAACTTTACCGCCGGGCGACAACGCCCCCCACGCTTGATGGAATTGCTGTTCTAATTCTGACGTGATGGACGTTGGCGAACCCTCGTCAACGCCCATTGGTTTCCGCGAGGCTGGCCGCCTAGGAGCACCCATTGCGGCGAAGCTCGCGGTCCGCGCGATCTAGGACCTGCGGTTGCGCCCCCGGATATTTCGACTTCACCGCGCGCAGAACCTTACAGGCCTCCTGCACTTCGCCAAGGCCAGCGAAGGCTGCGCCAAGCTTCAAATAGGCTTCGGCGGTGCGCTGGGAATTCGGGTACTTACCGATATAGCCGACAAATGCGTCTGCGGCCTCGGCGTTCTTTCCGCGCGCCAAATAGATTTCGCCGAGCCTGAATTGGGCGTCCGCCGCTCGCGGGTGAGATCCATAGGCGGCGACGAATTCAGAGTAAGCCGCCTCCGCCCGAGCGAAGTCCTGGCGTAGCAAAAAGCCGTTTGCGTAAGCGAACGCCGCCTCTGGATCGAGCGGCAAGTCGATATCGTTCGCTGCCGCCACAATGTCGGGCTGCTGCCCCAATTGCGCTGGCGCGCCTGTGCTTGGCGCCGGTTGGCCGGTAAGGCTGGTCGGTCCAGCCGGCGATAACGGCGCGGGACCGCCGGTCGGCCCGGCGAATGGATTCGGATTTGGATCGACCATGCCATTGGGCAGAACGCCGTCCACCGGTTCGCCGGCCAACGCCGCCCCCATAGATCGTATTTGAGCGTTCGCTTGCTGTAATTGGAAATTCAGCGTTTCAACGCGCCCAGTAAGCGAGCGAATTTCAGTTTCCAGGCTATCGACCCGCTGGGTCGCCGCCGCGGACGCCGCCGCCGCCGCCCTCAATTCTGCGACTTCGGCTTCGAGCGCCGTAACCCGTTCTTTCGTCGACGGTTTCGCCGCTGCCGGCGCGATCGCCACGCATGACAATGCAGCCGCACAGACCAATGACTTCAACAAACGCATCTCAAAAACCCCTTTTCGCCAACCAGGCGGCATTGCACGCATCGAGGACACTATGCCGAAACGGCGGAATTGCCAAAGCGCCGCACGCTTTCGACCCGGCGGTTGGCTGCTAACACGAAGTTCGGGCAAGAATAGGGCGCGCCCTCATGGTCGAAGGCGCGCCCCATCCAAATACCGTTGGTCGAACGATCTTACGCGCCAGGCTGGCGCAAAGTCGTCGTGGCGTTCCGATTCAACGCCCATGCTTCGGCGGTCGAGCGCGGATCAAGCGGCTGCTCTTTGCCGTAGGACACGGTTGCGATGCGATCGCCAGAAATGCCGCTGCTGATCAAGAAAGCCCGCGCCGCCTGCGCGCGGCGTGCGCCCAGCGCGAGGTTGTATTCGCGGGTGCCGCGCTCGTCGCAATTGCCGGCGACCAGAACGCGCGCTGCGGGATTCGACTTCAGCCAATTCGCCTGATTGGTGAGGGTCGCACGCGCCTGCGGCGACAGCGAAAACTGATCGTATGCGAAGAACACCCGGTGACCGGCGTTCTGCTCCAGATCTTCCTGCGATCCCGGGATCGGGCCGCGATCGTTCATGGACGACGTGTCAGGACCCGTCGCCACCACATCAGGGCCGGTTGCGTTCGATGCGCAAGCCGCCGCCAAGAGCATCATGCCCGCAGCACCGGTAATTTTTAGTCCAAGCGATAATTTCATGACGATCTCTAGCTCCACTTTTTTAGTCGATGGGCCATTTCGTTGTGACCCCCCGCATTTTGCCCCTTACGCTTATAAGGATCCACCCTACGCGAAAGCGACCGGCACGCAAGTTTCCGCCAATTTAGGCGCGAACAGCGCATCAGTCTCCTAAGACATCCCTCATCTCATAAGGAATGTTATAAAATCAATAGCAACGCTAAAGCCATCCGCGTTATCAATCAATAAACGCGACACTGACGAAATGATGAATTTTCGTTTACACGCGATGCAGCATGAACAGGCGAAATTGGGCCGTCATTAACCAATAGGTTTAAGGCAGCGGCGGCGACCAGGCCGGATCCGAGGCGTCGCCAGGCGTGCGGACGCGCCGTAGGTTTCTCCCTGTAAGGTCAATCGACCACAGCGATGGGCCGGCTCCGGGCGTCGGTTCACGGAAGAACATCAAAACGCGTCCATTCGGCGACCAGGTCGGCCCCTCATCCAAATAGCTCTCCGTCAACAAACGTTCGCCTTTGCCGTCAGGCCGGATAACGCCAATATAAAACCGGCCTTGGTATTGACGGGTGAAGGCGATCAAATCGCCCCGCGGGCTCCAAACAGGGGTTTCATAGCGACCCTCGCCGAAGGTGATCCGGGTCTCTCCAGAGCCGTCCGCGTTCATCACATAAATCTGCTGGCTGCCGCCTCGGTCAGACGCAAACGCCACCCGCCGTCCGTCAGGCGACATGGTTGGCGAGGTGTCGATTCCTGGGTTGTCGGTCAAGCGAGTAATCTTTCGATTTGAAAGATTCATGGTGAATACGTCGGAATTGCCGTCGCGTTCGATCGACATCAAGACGGTTCCGCCGTCAGGCGAGAATCGCGGCGCGAAGGTCATTCCCCGGAACGTTCCCAATTGTTCCTGTTCGCCGGTCTCAATATTAAACAAATAGACCTGGCCCCGCTTGCTTTCGAACAAAGCCATATAGGTGATCAGCTGCTGGGTCGGCGAGAACCGCGGCGTGAGAACTTTGTAGTCCAATCCATCAGTTAACGGAACAGGATTGGCGCCGTCTTGGTCCATGATCATCAGCTGCTTGCGGCGGTCGCGCTTCGGTCCAGTCTCATGCACAAACACGACGCGGGTGTCGAAATAACCCTGCTCGCCGGTCAACGCCTCATAGACCTTGTCCGCGACCTTGTGAGCGGCGCGACGCCAATTCGCTTCCGGCGTCTTGAATGACACGGCGGCGAGCTGCTCGTTCGAGAAGACGTCCCAAATGCGCGTCGCCACGGAGATGCGTCCGTCGCTAGTCTCAGTGACTTCGCCGATGACCAGCACCTGGGCGTCGATAATCCGCCAGTCGGGGAAGCGCGGGCGGACGTTGACGCTGTTCACGTTCTCGATATAGGCGCGCTGATCGATTATGCTGAAGAGACCGGAGCGGTCGAGGTCCGCCATCACCACTTCGGTGATTTCCCGAACCAACGCGCGACTGCGATCGTCGTCGCCGGCGATAAACGTCGGCACCGCAATCGGCATTGGCTCAATGTTGCCTTGGGTGATGTCGATGCGGACCCGGGCCATCGCTTCGCTCGACATCGTCACAGCGACGATAACCATCGAAGCAATTGAGAATAGCAGTCGAAGCATCTCTCGTTCCTCTCTTCGCATTCTTGCGTTTTTCCGCGTCTGCGCCGCGGTTCGAACGCGTTTCAATCATAATCTCGCGGCGAAATCATGGCCGCGCGGAAAACCGCCGAGGGCCTTCCTAAAACCCCGCCATCTGGGACGGATCGAAATTCAGCTCAATTTCCTTCCACGACTCGTAGCGATCAGCGGCGAGAAAACTATAGGGTTGGCACTGTATCACCGCCCGCACGGCGTTGGTCTCTGCGACTTTCCAAAATCGATTGCCGGAGAAATTGATCTGCGCCGCGTTCACGACCCGCGGCGCTCCACGAACGGTGCCGTCGCGGTTGAGGTCGACGGCGACCAATACGCGAAGACGCTCCGGCTGCGGCGCGCCGACAAGGGCCGACGCATTCCAGCAGCGCGATACGGCGGCGCGCATCTTCGTGATGTCGCTGGCCGTCAGGCGATCGCCTTCGCCGACTTGCGCCCGCGGCGTATCGGCCGTGGCC
>CAYWWL010000132.1:0-6040 GCA_964461925.1 uncultured Caulobacterales bacterium
TTGGCGGGCATGATGGCGCGCGTGATGGCGCGCGATTATCGACCAATCGCACCTCCGCCGATCGCAGCTAACCACTTGCCGAGTAATGCCCGCGGACGCCGGCCCGGCCATCGCCTGACGCGCGGCGACGGGCTATGATCGCGCCATAAGCCGTGCGGCCCGATGCTTGATCCATTTCCGTGGCCCAGTTACGGGGCCCAATTTACGGGGCCCGACATTTAGACAAGCGACATTTAGACAAGCGACTTTTTAACCAGCGATTTTAAGCGATGACCCTCGACCTTGGCGCCCTGTCGCCAAACCTGTCTTTCCTGCCGGCGAGCGCCGCGGAAGCCTTCGGCCAGGCGGCGATCCTGCTCGTCGTCGGGCTGGCGTTCGCCGTGCCGGCGCGGCGCAATTTCTACGCCGCCTGGTTCGGCCTCGCGCTTGCGACCCTGATCCTCTACGAATTATTGCTGACCCGGTTCTTCGGCCTGATCCCGAGCTGGCCGCCGGGCGCCGACTGGAACTGGCTCGGCAAGGTCTTGAGTTTTAGCGGTATGCTGATGGTCGCCGCGGCGCCGATCTATGGCTGGGCGCGCTGCGGCGTCACCCTTGATCACCGCAAGGGCGCGTGGATCGGCTACGCCTTTTTAGCCGTTTTATGCGCCTGGCTGTTCTACGCCGCCTGGTCCGGCGGCGGCGACGCGGGCGGCGGCCGGGCGGACTGGGAGACCTTCGCCTTTCAATGGACCATGCCCGGCCTCGACGAGGAGCTGTTCTATCGCGGTGTGTTGCTCTTGGCGCTGAACGAAGCCTTCCGCGCGCGCTGGACGCTGCTCGGCGCCCGGATCGGCTATGGCGGATTGTTGACCGTGATCGCCTTCGGCCTCGCCCACGCCCTCGACTATGACAAGGGCTATACGGTGGACCTGGTCGCGTTCCTCGAGACCGGCCCGCCGTCCCTCATCTTGCTGTGGCTGCGCGAAAAAACCGGCAACCTCATCGCCCCGGTCATCGCCCATAACGCCGCAAACGGAGCGTTCACGCTGTTTTAGGGGGGCGCGGTCAACGCAGGTTCGAGAACGTAAAGCGCGCTGAATCAATTAGCGCCGAACCTGTAATAATCTGTATAGATGCTTTTTAGGCGACCGCTTCATTGCGGCCCGCGAATATTCAAGAACAATGAACTGAAGCCACTGCAATCTTAGATTCTAGGGCGCCGTGTATGCGCTACCAAAGGGATGCGCGGATTCCTTTTCGTTTCAAAACCACGCCCACCCCTTAATACAGGTATGACGGCTCCGCGGGGGTCGGTTGCAGCACCCAGTGGCGGCCTTCCAAGCAGGCGACGCCGGTCCAGCGGTCCGAGCGGCCGCCGAACGAGATCCGCTGTTCGAAGCGGCGGCACGGGGTGGCGGTCTTGGTCGGTCCGCCGGCGAGTTCAAGCTCCGTACCCGGCGCTTTGCGCAAGAGGCCCTCGAAGACGTAGCCGGCGACCCGGCCTTGCTTCTCGATCAAGATCCAGCGCTTGCCGATGACCCGGCCGACGGCGTAGACCGCGTCGCCGGAATCGAGCATCTCCTGCACCGGATAGTCCGTCGACGGTCCAAGCCGGACATTGGCGTTGCGGGTGGCGGCGTAGAGCCCAAGCTCGGTCTCCATCGGCTCCTCCAGATAGAGCCGGTCAGGATAGGGCGGGCGGTCATGGCGGCTGGCCTTGACGTTGCCGAGCACCCGCTCGCCGGCCTTGACCCAGCCGAAGCTCGCCTCGCCGCGCCAATCATAGCGCTCGCCGGCGGCGCCATTGGTCATGGCGGACACGAATTGCGGGCTGAGCGAGCGTTGGTCCGAGGTCGGCAAAGAGACGCCGAGGGGCGAGCCGGCGGCGTAATTGGCGCCGCCGCCGATGAGGTCGAGGCTGGGCCCGCCAGCGCAGGCGCTGAGGCCAAGGGCGGCGATCGCGACCCCAGCGCGTCGCCAAGTGAGTTTCCCAGCCAGTTTCCCAGCCAGATGTCCAGGCAGTCTCCCAGGCAATTTCCCGCGGCTGGTTCGCGTCGCTTGATTGACCACTGTGGATACTACGCACCCGATCATCGCTGTCGTCTCCATCGCCTCGACGCCGTCGCCCTTGGGACTTCGTCCCGGCCCGCGTCTCGCTGTTCGATCTGAACCCGCGTTGAGATCGTTCCGCACTCTGTCCCGGGCCCAAAAAAGATTAATCCATTTGGCGGATTCCGTTGCATAAGCGCGGAATTGTTCACCTGCATCACTATGCGCCCATTCCCTCGCCAATGCCATGCTTGGCGGCGGTTCGACAAGCCTCTAGGGGGCGTTCGGCGGCGCCGATCGCAAGCGCGACGGGCGCAAAGCCGGCAATGCCGCGGGCGGCGGTAACCGCTTGTTAACGAAGGGGCCCGGTTTTCGGGGGCAATTTTTTACGAATCCCCGGGATCTATCACTAATCTGATCATTCAATTTTTAGTGCGTATTTTAGATGGCCCTTTCTCAGACCCCTCCGTCACCGCCGCCGCCCGCGTCGCCGCCCGGGTCCGCGCCCCATGCGCCGGCCTTGCCCGGCTCGCCGGACGTGCGGCCCATGGATCCCAACGCCCGGGTGCGGCTCTTGCTCAGCGAACTAGAACGGCTGCGCGCCGCCTATGGCGAACGCTTGAGCGCCGCCGAACGCAGCGCCCTTGGCGCGGTGATGGGCGACCTGGTCGGCGCCGTCGGCGGTCCGGGCTCAGCGCTGCGCCATCGGGACGACGCTCAAGCCGATCGTGACGCGGGGCTGGAAGACGACGCCCATGGCGCGCCCGGCCACGCCAGCGCTGACCGGCCCAGTGACGAACCCGATCGTCGCCACGGGCATGGGCGAAGCGACGACGGCGTCGCCGAGGCGTCCGATCATTTCAGCGCCGCCGACGATCCGAACGCCAGCCTTATGGACGGTCTGAGCGACGACCTCGGCCAGGGCGAAGGCTGGATCCCGTCGCGGGATCCTGACGCGCCCTACGCCGCCGAAGCCGCGCAAATCCGCGCCGCTATTGACGGCGGGCCGGAGGATCGCCGCCGTCTCGCCGCCGGCGCCAATCTGTGTCCCGCGGCGGTGGGCGCCTTGTTCGCTTCGAAAGACATCGCCGCCTTGCGCATTCTTGCGGCCAACACCGAAGCGCACTTGTCGGCGCCGGCGGTGGCCCGGCTGGCGCGCTGGGCCAAGATCGACCCCGACCTCGCCGCGGCGTTTATCGACCGACCGGACCTGACCCCGGCCTTGTTGACGCAATTGTTCTTCGACCTGCGCTCGCGGTTGCGCCGGCGGATCCTCGCCCGGGCCCGCAGCGTGCGGCTGCCGCAAGAAGAGATCGAACCGATTTTCTCCGCCCCGGCGCCGGACGCCCAGCCGCAATCCCCCACCGGCGGCGAACGGCGTCGCCCGCCGGTCTATCCGGCTAGCATCTGCGAGGTCGACGGGCGCGATCCTGACCGCGGACGGCGACCGCAAGACCTATGCGATCAAGATCTGCCGGTTTTGGTCCGGGTCGGACGCCGCAATGAATTCATGCGTCGGTTCTCCACCCGCACCGCGCTCAGCGAACCGGTGGCGACCGAGATCCTCGCCGACGAGACCTGGCGATCCGCCGCTTTGGCGTGCCGCGCCGCGCAGATGGAGCCGCGCAATTTCACCGCGTTGGTGGAGGCCCTCGAAGCGGACGCGGCGGAGTGGCGCGGCGTCGACGCCGCCGCGGACAACGCAACCCCGAGCGCCGCGTCGGTGATGGTCAAACTCTATCCCCGGCTGCCCGTGGTGGCGGCGGCGGATATGATGCGGTTCTGGCGCGCCGCCCGCTAAGACCCGCGCCGCTGCACGAAAAAACCCTCGGGGACGCTGCTGCGCACTCCCGAGGGCTGCTTCAAGTCTCTTAAGACCGGCGCCTGCTAGGCGCGTCTGATCCGGATCTCCGCGCTCGGCGAACAGCGGTCATAGGCGATCCGTCGGATCCGGCGGTCCGGCACGTAATAGGCGTCCGGTCCGCGGGCCGACACGGTGCACACCCGATGGGCGCGGCGACGGCCGTAAATCACTTCCTCGACGACCACCACCCGGGCGCGTCCGCGCAGGGGAATGACGTCGCGATAGACCACGTCGCTGCCATAGCGACGATAGCGATTGTCGTAGCGGCGCGGATAGCGGCTGTCGGAATAATGGTGCCGACCGCGATTGCCATAGGTGACGGTGACCGAGGCGCCGCGATAGGGTCCAGCCCGATAATATTTGTCCGCGTCGTAATAATCATAATAGTGCCGGGCATGACTTCGATGGTCATGGTCGACGTCGCACCGCGTCGGTCGGCGGTGATCTCGGTCTCGATCTCTGGCCTCGGCTGGCGCCGCGCCAAGTACGGTGAAAGCTAAAATTGCGGAAGCGACCGCGCGCGCCCAAGGCGCGTGTAGGACTGAACGCATGACAGACCCTCCTTACTGCGACCCCCCAGCCGCTGCCCACCCAATAGCTACGCGCGAAATGGGGCGATAATGCGTTAACAATAAGGGTATTCCCCTAATTACCCACACGGCAAGCCTTATTTACGCCTTTCGGGCGATTGCCGGCGGGCCTGTCAGGGCTGGGTATGGCGGCAATTCTCGGCCCTGGCGCGGCGGGCCTTAGGCCGGCATACCGCGGGCTGACCTGGCCCTACCGGCTTGAAATCAATCGAGAAATCCGCGGCCTTCGCGATCGTCGATCTCCAGGATCCACAGGTCCTGGTCGAACTCGATCTCCTTCGCCAGCCAGGCGTCTGCCTCGGCTTCGGCGACGAACCCGTCGAGGGGATCGCGCCAGATCGGCTCGCCGGCGTCGTTCCGGGATTCGGTGAACACTTGCGCCTTGCCGGCGGCGAAAACCTTCACCGCCACCGCGCCGGCGTCTTCGTCGCCGCGACGAACGACGGCGGCGAAAGCGCCGCCCATCTGCGCCCGGCGAATATGCGCGGCGATGCGAATGTGGGTTTTTAGCCGCGGCGGCATTGGGCCGACCCGTTACGCGGCGTCGGCGCAGCCATCGTCGCCTTTCGCCCTGACCTTCGCCGGGGCGTCGCTATCGGCGGCGTCTTGGACGCGCTTGGCTTCGGCGTCCCGGCGATAGGCTTCGATCCGTTCAAGCTGAGTCATCGGCCGGGCGGCGGCGTCGCGCTCGGCGTCGGTGGACGCGTCAGAAGGCGCGTCAGAAGGCTGGTCGGCGTGTGCGGTCTTCGACGCGGCGTTCGCGTCGGTCTCGCGCGCGGTTCCAGCGCCGCTGTCCCGGGCGTGTTTCGCGCCCATCGGCAACAGCACCCGGGCTTCAAACCCTTCGCCTGGCGCCGAGGCCAGGGTCACCGAGCCGCCATGCATTTCCGCCAGCTTAAACACTAAGGACAGGCCGATGCCGGCGCCGTCGGCGCCGCGCACGCCTTTGCCATGGGCCATGGTGAAGCGCGGCCCAAGCTTGGCCAATTCGTTTTCGCTCATGCCGATGCCGGTGTCGGCGACGGTGAACTCCACTTGCTGGCCGTCGACCCCGCCGACGCTCGTCACCGATACGCTGACTTCGCCGTCGCTGGTGAACTTCACCGCATTGGTCAGTAAGTTGAGCAAAATCTGCCGCACCGCGCGCGGGTCGAGCATGCATTCGGTCGGCGCGCCGGCGACGTCCACGCGCAAGGCCAAGCCGGCCTCGTCGGCGGCGTGGCGAACCATCTCCGCGCATTCATTGGCGAGGGCGCCGGGATCGGACAGGACTTTCGACAAGGTCAGGCGATCGGCTTCGATCCGCGCCATGTCCAAGAGCGAGACCACAAGGGAGAGGAGGTGCTTGCCGGAGTTGCGGATATGCGCGGCGTATTCGGCGTAGCGGTCCGAGCCGACCGGGCCGAAGGTCTCCTGCACCATGGAATCGGCGAACCCGATAATCGCGTTCAACGGCGTCTTCATCTCATGGCTGAGATCGGCGAGGGAGGCGGCGCCGGTCCGGGCTTCGGCGCGGGCTTTCTCCGCTTCCCGGGTCAATTCCTTATGCTGGGTG
>CAYWWL010000133.1:0-5969 GCA_964461925.1 uncultured Caulobacterales bacterium
GAGGTCGCGACGTCGAGGTCGAGGCGCGCTTCCCAGGCCAGGGCGACGTCGCCGATACGGCGATCCATGATTTAGGGCTGATCTCGGGGCCGGTCGTGCTTGGGCTGTGCTTGTTCGCGCTCGTGTTTTTTGTCGGTTATCCTATCACCAAGGCGAAACATCGCGAAACCATTTTGATACTGACGAAAAACCGAGAATTGACGAGCGAGTGAGTTCGCAGGCAGGGACAGGTAATGATCCGATCGAATAAGGCTGAAACCCCGATTGACGGCGTTTGCGACCCCGCGTTTGCGGACGTCGAAGCGGCGTTTCTGCGTAATTTCGCCGAGCGCGACGAAATCGGCGCGTCAGTTTGCGTAAAGATCGGCGGCCGCACCCTGGTTGATCTTTGGGGCGGACATCGTGACGATAGCCGAGAAACCGCTTGGGAGCGCGACACTGTCTCCATCGTTTTCTCGTGCACGAAAGCGGCGACGGCGCTTTGCGCCCATCTGTTGATCGATCGCGGTCTATTGGATCTCGATGCGCCGATCGTCGACTATTGGCCGGCGTTTGGCGCGGGCGGGAAGGAATCGGCGACAGTTCGTATGGCGCTGAATCACTCCGCTGGCGCGCCGGTGCTGCGGGCGCCGCTGAAGCAGGACGGGTTCTGCGATTGGGACTATATGGTCCAGCGCATAGAGACCGAAGACGCCCATTGGGCGCCCGGCGCCGAAATCGGATACCATATGTCGACGTATGGCTGGATTGTCGGGGAATTGATCCGACGCCAGAGCGGCGAATCTCTTGGCGCTTTTTTCAGAAAGGAGATCGCCGAACCGCTGGAGGTCGACTTTTGGATTGGCTTGCCCGAGAGCGAGGAGCCGCGGGTGTCGCCCTTGACGCCGTTCGCGCCGGGGCCGGGGTATGAGATGACGGACTTCGCCAAAGCCCTTGTGAGCGATTCGACGTCACGGCAATTCTTGGCGCTGATGAACGCGGGCGGAACGCCGTTGAACGATCGGAAGCTGCGCGCAGCGGAGCTCGGCGCCGGCGGCGGCGTCGGTAACGCCCGCGCCATCGCAGGTCTTTATGATGGCGTGCTGCAATCGCTGCGGGCGGGAAAATCATCGCTTTGGTCGTCCGCCCGGGTTGCGGATATGGGCAAGCCCTCCTCGATCGCGGAGACTGACGCCACCCTGCTGCTGCCGAGCCGCTTCGGGCAAGGCTTCATGTTGCGGATGGATAATCGCGCAGAACCGAAGGGGCGTCAGGACTCGCTGTTGATCGGCGACGAGGCGTTTGGCCACACTGGCATGGGCGGCAGCGTCGGTTTCGCGGATCCAGCGCGCGATCTCGCCTTCTCCTACACAATGAATAATATGGGGCCGAGCGTGCTTGTGGACGATCGGGCGCAGTCCCTGATCGACGCGGCTTATGGCTGCATCGGCGCGTAAGCGCCGTCAGTGAGCGTTGCGCAACTCAATGTTCACTTGATCCGGATCCATCTCCGCACGCATCGCCGCTCCGTCAGCGGGCGGCGCAATTCTGTCGTTGCGTCCTTGGATCGCGCGCATGGGGCGGCCGTCGGCGGCGAAAAACGCCGCGGTGACCGCGATCTCAAGCCGGCCGGCGCGATCGCTGTATCGAAACACAGGCGCAAACCCGCAATGCGCGAATAGCGTTCCTTGAATGCATGTCCAACTTCGGGGCGGGCGCGAAATCGTATAATAAATTGAATGACGTAGGCGATGTTGTCCGCTACATACGAACGACGGAGCGGGGGAGAATGCATGTCCGACGGGCAAAAAGATAAGAATGGCGTCCTGACTGACGCGGCGCATAAACAGTTGCTGACGAAACTGATTGGTCGGATCAGTCTTTACTACGTCGTCGTCGGCGCGTTGACGTCGATTGCGCTTCTGGCGATCCCCGGCATTGCGACTTATCTGCCGATCGGGGGCATTTCAGATTTCGCCCATGTCGACGTGGTGCAGACCATCCCGACCGTCGCCGTTGAGCAGACTGCGGATCGCTTGGCCTGGATCGCCGACGCGGCGGTTCTGTTCATTGCGATGTTTTCCTCGCTGGTGCTGATGATCCCGGTGGCATGGGTCTACAAGGGCATCCATCAAGGCCATGACTATGATCACTCGATCGACGAAACGTCGTTGGTGATGCCGGCCGTCGTCGCCGGCGTCGTCACTGTGGCGCAGCATTCATTGGCCTTGGCGTTCAGCCTAGCTGGCATCGTCGCCGGGGTTCGCTTTCGCCGCGCGCTGAGCGACACGTTCGACACGCTGTTTATTTTCGTCGCCATCGGCGTTGGCCTCGCCGCCGGCGTCGCCGCCATTGAGATCGCCGTGGTGATCACCGTATTTTTCAATTACACGACCGCGCTGACCTGTATTTTCGGCGATGGTCTGGAGTCGAAATACGTCGCCGACAAAGAGCTTCGCAAAAAGAAGCGGGCGAAGAAAGCCGCCAAAAAAGAGAAAAAGCGCGCCCGCCAGGCCGTGGCGGCGATCGATGCTGCGTCGCACCCTTCGGAGCCGCGAGGCATCGCTGCGACAAACCGCGAGGCGGCTAAGAGCGAAGAATAGAGCGCGCCTGGGCATGCCGGACACGGCTCATTTGCCGGCGGATTTCAAGCCGTGATAGGCTTCGTCGAGATGATGAGTCGACCAAGGGGATGGATATGGCGAAACGCGGCGTAATGGGGAATGGCGCGCTGCGCCTCTTACTGCAATCGGGACTGTTCGCGCGATTGTCGCTGATCGCGTCAGCGGTGGTGTTCGCCGCGTGCGCGGCGTCGCCGTCGGCGGCTGAAACCGACGCCCGCAAAATCATCGCCGTCGGCGACCTGCACGGCGATTATGACGCCTATATGGAGATCTTGACTGACGCCGGCCTCGTCGATCGACGCGGACGCTGGAGCGGCGACGACGCCGTTTTCGTGCAACTCGGCGACGCGCCCGACCGCGGGCCGGACACGCGCAAAATCATCGACCACTTACGCAAGCTTGAAACCCAAGCGGAGCGTAAGGGCGGCGAGGTGGTCGCTTTGATCGGCAATCATGAAGCGATGAACGTGACCGGCGATCTGCGCTATGTCACCCCGGAGGAATACGCCGCCTTCAAAGACGCGCGCTCGCGCCGGCTGCGTTCGGCGTTCTTTGACGCCAACAAAGAGGCGTTCAGCACGTTCTATCGCAAGGACGATCCGGCACTAAGCGATGCGGACGTCGAAAGCGCTTTTGAGGCGGATTATCCCTTGGGCTATATCGAGCATCGACGCGCATGGGCGCCGACAGGCGATATTGGCGCTTGGGTCGTCGGCCATGACGTGGTGCGCATCGTCAATCGCACTTTATTCGTGCACGGCGGCATGAGCCTTGACTATGTCGGTAAGTCCGTGGACGAGATTAACGCCGAGGCGCAAGCCGCCCTGGCGGCGGAGAACGCCGAGGCGGAGATCCTTTACAGCGAGACAAGTCCGCTTTGGTATCGCGGCAACGTCAAAGAGACCGAAGAAGGCGCGGCGGAGATTGACGCTGTGCTCGCCGCCTTCGACGTTGACCGGATTGTCGTCGGCCATACGCCGCAATTGAAGGGCGTCACAACATTCTATGACGGAAAAGTCGTCGCCATCGACACCGGCATTTCCGATTATTATGGCGGCGTCCAATCCTATTTGAAAATCATCGGAGACCGCGTGACGGCGGTCAATAATGGCGAGGATGCCGGCCTTTAGGCCGAATGGGGGAGACATGATGATCCGCACGCTATTTATTTCCGTCTTGGCTAGCCTCGCCGCGACCGCCGCCGCCGCCGTCGAGGAAGTAAAGCCGCCAAAACCATTGTTCGCGGACGAAGCGCCCTTGGAGATTACGCTCAAGGCTGATTTTTCAGACCTTCTGCGTAAGATGGAGGACGAGCCGACGCCCTATGACGGCGAGCTTTCGCTCGACGGGGAAGACAGCCTGGCGGTGACGCTTACCGCGCGCGGCCATTTCCGACGGCAGAAGGAGAATTGCCGCTTCCCGCCGCTGCGTCTGCGGTTTCCGGATAAACCGGGCGAGGGCAGCGTCTTTCACAAGCAGAAGAAATTGAAGCTCGTCGTTCATTGCCGCGATCGCGACGCCTATGGCCAATTGGTTCTGTTGGAGCACACCGTCTACAAATTAATGAACGTCTTGAGCCCGGCCAGCTTTCGCGTGCGCCTCGCGACGATCAGCTATGTCGATAGCGCCGACGGGAAGGAGATCGCGAAACGGCCTGCGTTCCTGATCGAGGACGTGGACGACGTCGCCAAGCGCCTTGGCCGCAAAGAGGTTGAATTCAAACAAATCAATGTCGGACAATTGTCCGCTGCCGACGCGGCCATGGTCGGCGTCTTTCACTACATGGTCGGCAATCTCGATTGGTCGGTGCTCGCCGGCCGCGACGGCGACGATTGCTGCCATAACGGCAAACTAATCGGCGCCAGCGCCGAGGCCGTCAGCGATCTTATTCCTTTGCCCTATGATTTTGACCATGCCGGTCTCGTCAACGCGCCTTACGCGACGCCGCCCGAAGGGCTCGGCGTCAACTCCGTCCGATCACGCCGATATCGCGGGTTCTGCGCCCTCAATGACGACGCCCGCGCGGCGATCGGCGTCGCCAAGGACCGCCGCGAGGCGCTTTACGGCGCGATCAATTCGACGCCCGGCATGACCGATCGCACCAAAGAAAAGGCCGCGAAATATCTCGACGGTTTCTTCAAGGACGTCGCCGACGACCGCAGCATTGATCGCAAGCTCTTCACGCGCTGTCGCTAGAGCGAGGGTTCAATTCGCGCCGGGACGATAGATCGTCAACGCCCCCGGACCGTCGACGCCTTCATCGGCGATGACCACTGCGCCGTCAGGCATCAATGCGACGCCCTCGGATTGGGGGTGGCCTTGGGCCGGCAAGCGGTAATGGTCGACCCGGGCGCCGTCGCCGGTGAGCTCCAAAAGCGTGCCGTCTTTTGAATCGACCACGAACAGATGATTGTCGGCGAGACCGCGCTCCAAGCCCGCAGCGGCGAAGCGGCCGATGGAGGAGGGAGCGGCGGCGCGCAAGTCCACGGTGCGATAGGGCGTCAAAGACGTCAGCCGCTGGTCATGACGCCAGCGATACATGACGATGGTTTCCCGGCCCGGATCGTCCGCCGCCTTTTTGCAGGCGATGATCAAGGCGCCGTCTTCGTCCGTGGTCAGTCCCTCGATTTCACAGGCTTTCTTCAAGCCGAGGTCATAGGTGTTGAACCGGCGCCGCTTGCCGTCCGCTGGCGCGTCGACGCGGGTCTCGAACACGACGCCGTCGCTGGTGATCAGATACAGAAAACCGTCGGCGACTGCGATCCCTTCGAAATCGCCTTTCGCTTTTGGTTTGCCTAAGGAAAATCGATCGACGATGGCCCCGTCGGCGAGGCGCAGGCGGTAGATCGTGGCGACCTCGTCATTGACCGCGAAGACATCGGCGTCGTCGGCGGGGACGAGGCCGGAGATCTCGGTCAACTCGGCGGGCAAGGCGAACACCGCCGCCGGTCGCGCGCCGGCCAGCCAGGCGAGCTGCGCAGCTGGCACCTCGGGCGCTTTGGGGCGCGCCGCCGTCTTGGGCGGGGATGTCGGTTCAGCGGTTTCCGCCGCGCAGGCGCCCAAGGCGGCGAGGCTGGCCGCTAATGTGGCCGCCAGGCCCGCGGTTAGCAGTGAGGGTTTCAGCGTTCCGGTCAGATCGGCGTCCTATCTGAAATTCGCGCAGCGCGGATCCTCGAGGGACGGCAGCGGCATGATTTGGCGGGATTGGACATTGTATTTTTCAAGCAGCTCCGCCGGGCCGTCGTCAACGCAGGTCTCCAAACTATTGCCGGGCAAGGTGAAGCAGATGCCTTTGCGCAGATCGCGCCTAACATCGAGCTTGCAATTGTTGCGGTAAACCCGGGCTTTTGTGCCGAGATTGTCTTT
>CAYWWL010000134.1:0-5938 GCA_964461925.1 uncultured Caulobacterales bacterium
GTCGGCTGATCGCCCGTGTAAGAGTGGATCGTCGTCATATAGCCGCGTTCGATGCCAACCGCTTCATGGAGAACCTTCGCCACCGGCGCAAGACAGTTTGTTGTGCAAGACGCGTTGGAAACGACGTGATCGTCCGCTGTCAGACTATCGTGGTTGACGCCGTAAACGATGGTCTTATCGGCGCCTGACGCCGGCGCAGAAACGAGAACGCGCTTCGCGCCTGCATCCAAATGCATCGCCGCTTTGTCGCGCGCGGCGAAGATACCAGTGCATTCAAAGACGATGTCAACGCCGAGATCGCCCCAAGGCAGTTTCGACGGATCGCGCTCCGCGAACACCTTGACCGGACCATTGCCCACATCAATCGTGTTTTCAGTCGCCTTCACTTCGTTCGGGAAACGACCGTGTACGGAATCATATTGCACGAGATGGGCGTTCGTATCGACTGGCCCCAAATCGTTGATTGCAACAACGTCGACGCCTTCGCGATCATTCTCCACCATAGACCGCAACGCCAACCGGCCGATGCGCCCGAAGCCGTTAATTGCAATTTTCAACGCCATTCTATCCTCCTAACCAAGCAGTCTTTTGACCTCGCCGACGACCGCCGCCGGCGTAACGCCAAAATGTTCATAAAGCGCCGCCCCTGGGGCCGACGCGCCAAAGCCTTTCATGCCGACGAAGCCGTCTTTCAAGCGCAGAAACTGATCCCAGCCCTGGCGGATCGCCGCTTCGACGCCCACGCGTGGTTTCTCGCCGAGCACTTCAAGGCGATATGATTCCGGCTGCATCGCGAAGAGCTCGAATGAAGGTGCGGAAACAACGCGCACCTTCACGCCCTCTTCCGCAAGCGCCGCTCGCGCCTTCATGGCGAGGCCCACTTCCGAGCCTGTGGCGATGATGGTCGCGGCGTAGTCTTCTTCGTCAGCGATGACATAAGCGCCGCGCGCCGAAAGATTTTCATCCGTATAGGAAGTGCGTTCTTGCTCAAGCCCCTGGCGGGTCAAGACGAGAACTGAAGGCGTCGTTAAATTCTCGAGCGCCGTCTCCCAACATTCCGCCGTTTCCACCAAGTCGCAAGGACGCAAGACGTTCAAATTGGGAATGGCGCGTAACGCTGCGAGATGCTCCACCGGCTGGTGGGTCGGGCCATCTTCGCCGAGGCCTATGGAATCGTGCGTCATCACATAAACGGCCCGCAACCCCATGAGCGCCGCAAGACGTATTGAAGGGCGGCAATAATCGGTGAAGACCAAAAACGTCGCGCCGTAGGGAACAACACCGCCATGCAAGGCCATGCCGTTCATGGCCGCCGCCATGCCGTGCTCGCGAATGCCGTAATAGACGTAACGACCGGCGTAATCTTCAGCGCTGAAAGGCGTTAAGTCTTTCGTCTTCGTATTGTTGGAGCCCGTAAGGTCCGCAGAGCCGCCGACGGTTTCGTCGATGACGGCGTTTACAACTTCCAGCGCCATTTCCGACGCTTTGCGGGTCGCAACTTTCTTTGGGTCTTCGCTCAGCGCTTTTTTGTAGTCCTGGATCGCCGGCGCCAGCACTTTGGCGTAGTCGCCGGACTGCGCTTTTTTGAATGCTTCGCATTGAGGGTCAGCGCTTAATCTCGCTTCCCAAGCTTCTTTTTCATCGCGCCCGCGACCGCCCGCCGCGCGCCAGGCGGACATGACGTCTTCGGGAATCTCAAAGGGCGCGTGCGGCCACCCCAAAGTTTCCCGCGCGCCGGCGATTTCTTCTTCGCCCAAAGGCGCGCCATGGGTTGCGGCGGTGCCGGCTTTCGTCGGAGCGCCTCGACCAATAACAGTTTTGCACGCAATCAGCGTCGGACGGTCGGATTTTTGCGCTTGCTCGATCGCTGCTGCGATCGCCGCCGGATCATGCCCGTCAACACGCGCCGTCGCCCAACCTGACGCTGCAAAGCGCTCAAGCTGGTTCGTAGAATCAGAAAGCGAAATCGGTCCGTCGATGGAAATGTTGTTGTCGTCCCACAGAACAATCAGCTTGCGGAGCTTTAAATGCCCGGCGAGGGAGATCGCTTCCTGGCTGATCCCTTCCATCAGGCATCCATCGCCGGCGATTACATAGGTGTAGTGGTCAACGAGATCATCACCAAAGCGCGCGTTCAAATGCGCTTCCGCCATGGCCATCCCAACGGAATTGGCGAGCCCCTGACCGAGCGGGCCTGTCGTCGTTTCCACCGCAGGGGCGTGGCCGTATTCCGGGTGGCCCGCCGTCTTCGATCCGAGCTGGCGGAAGTTTTTCAGCTCCTCGATCGTCATCCCTTCATAGCCGAGGAGATAGGCGAGCGAATAAATCAGCATCGAGCCGTGGCCGGCGGAGAGGATGAAGCGATCGCGATCAGGCCAATGCGGGTCGGCCGCATCGAATTTCAAGAATTGCGTGAACAGAACCGTCGCGACATCCGCCATCCCCATAGGCATGCCTGGGTGGCCGGATTTGGCTTTTTCCACAGCATCCATGGAGAGGGCGCGGATGGCGTTCGCCATCTGGGGAAAATCTCCGTCGGACGGCGCGGCTCCTGACATGGACTAACCTCAGTTCGATGCTTGAAAAGACTGTATAAAGAACGGGCGCTTCATGCATCGGGCCCGCCTCAGGGTCAAGGGCGCGCAAAGTCTCAGAAAAGACTGTCTAATTCGAAAGGTCGCCCCCGCTGGACAGAATCACCGCGCGCCGCCACATTGTCATGCACATACTCAGGAAAGAGCGCCATTCATGACCATACTTGAAAAAGCCGTCCTTGATCTCGCGAACGCCCTAGAAACCCTCGAAAGCAAAGTCGAAGGCCGTCTAGACGATCAATCGGCGCGGGCTGAACTCTCCGAGGCGGCGAAACGTCAGGCGCGAACGGCGCGCGAGCATGCAACCGAAGCAGGGCGCGATCTCGCCGGCGCCATCGACAATCTGAAATCGCTTTTGGACGCCCACGGCGCAAATCCAAAAGGCTAACGCCCAGGAGGTCTCATCATGGCGCAAGTGGAAATCCGCGTGAATGGCCGCGAATACAAGATCACCTGCGACAATGGGCAGGAACAAAGGCTGCAACAGCTGGCGGCCTATTTCGACAAACACGTCACCCAGCTTTCCGACGAGCTGGGTCAGATCGGCGATGCGCGGCTGATGCTCTTATCGGCGTTGACTGTGTGCGACGAGCTTTTCGAGGCCAAGGAACGCGTCGACGACTTGGAAGACGCGACCGACGCGCTGGACGCGGATACGGTCGGCGCCGCCAGCCGGGCCGTAGAGGCGGCGACCTCAAGGGTCAATGAGATCAGCGCCAGATTGGAAAAGGCGAGCTAAGGCAAAGGCGGGATCGGCTGCGCCCGTTCTTCGTCGAGATAGCGCGCCGACGCAGGCTTGATTGAGCCTTCATCGAATTCGAACAGCAACGGATTGCCCGTCGGGATTTCCACGCCGACGATATCGTCGTTTGAAACCTCCAGCAGCAGCTTCACCAAGGCGCGCAAAGAATTGCCGTGCGCGGCGATAATGAGAGACTCCCCCTGTTTCAAGCGGGGCTCGATTTCCTCGCGGAAATAAGGTTCGACCCGGTCCAGAGTTAGCTTTAGGGACTCGGCATCCGGGACATCAACGCCCAGCGCGCGGTAGCGCGGATCGTCCGCCATGTTGTGCTCGCTGTCAGGCGCCATGGGCGGCGGCGGGGTGTCATAGCTGCGTCGCCAGACCTTTACTTGATCGGCCCCGTGCTTTTCCGCCGTCTCCGCTTTGTCGAGACCTGTGAGCCCGCCATAGTGGCGCTCATTCAAACGCCAGGCGCGGGTCACCGGCAGCCACATGCGATCCATTTCGTCGAGCACGATCCAGAGCGTGCGGATCGCCCGTTTCTGCACGGATGTATAACAAGCAGCGAAGTCGACCCCGGTCTCTTTCAAGAGCGTTCCCGCCTTGGCGGCTTCAGCGCGGCCCTTGTCGGTCAAATCCACATCCACCCAACCGGTAAAACGGTTTTCGAGGTTCCATTGGCTTTGCCCATGGCGAATGAGGGCGAGACGGGTCATCACTTTCTCCTGATCGAAGCTCGCGGCTCTCATAAGGCCTCTGTCCTTGGTTGGCTAGGCGCGCAAATGCGCTAGATTGCCCGCCAAGAGGAGAGCACCCATGTCAAAATCCGCAACCACCGCGCTAGCGCTTCATGGCGGCGCCGGCGCACGCGCCGGACGGGATTATTCCAAAGCCGACGCGCATTTGCTCGAACTGACCTTGCGCGGCGAAACCATGTTGAAAGACGGCGCCGCGGCAGTGGACGTCGTCGAACACTTGGTGGTTGAGATGGAAGAGTCGGGTTTATACATCGCCGGCAAAGGCGCGCCGCCCAACAAAGCGGGCTATGCGGAGCTTGACGCATCCATCATGGCGAGCGGCGAAGCGAAGCGCAAAGCCGGCGCCATCGCCGCCGTCGCTCATTTAAAAAATCCGATCAAAGCGGCGCGCGCCGTCATGGATGAAACGCCGCATGTCATGCTCGCCGGGCGCGGCGCGGAGAATTTTTGTCGCGAACGTAACTTCGACTTCATTGACGACCCGAATAATTATTACGTCATTCCCGTCGGCGTCATGCCGGAAGAACTAACCCAAGCCGAGCTTGGCCACGGCACGGTTGGCGCTGTCGCGCTCGACGTTTCGGGAAAACTTGCATCAGCGACTTCGACGGGCGGCGTGTTCGGCAAGCTTGAAGGCAGGGTCGGCGACACGCCCCTAGTCGGGTCTGGAACTTGGGCGGATGAATTCGTCGCCGCCTCATGCACAGGCCTTGGGGAGTATTTCATTCTCGCCGGCGGCGCTCAGGATGTAGCGAGTCGCGTGCGCTATCAGGGCGCCGATCTCAACCAAGCGACCGCCGGACTCATTAAAGACGTGGCGCGGCTCGGCGGCGACGGCGGCGTTATCGCCGTCTCCTCGGAAGGGGAAATCGCCTTCGCCTGGAACTCCGACGGCATGAAGCGCGCAGGATACGGCCCTAACCAAGAGCCATTCGCCGCGACATTTTAAGCCGCGCTTTTATTCTGGATGCGCGCGAGTTGCAGCTCGACCCGCTTGATCTCGCGCAAGACGCGATTGGATTCCATACGCATCCACAGCCAGAGCTTCATAAACGCCACAATCATAATCAGAAACCAGGCGAGCGCGCCCCAGCGCACGGCGAGATCCGCTTCGGTTGCAGTGAAAAATTTCCATGCGGAAACCCCCGAACCGATCGACACGAGAAAGATCACCGCTGTGACGATCATGGCGATCCAGCCCTGTTTGCCGCCATAGACGCTAAAGGCTTGCGCCCATAAGCCCTGCTCGCCGAATTGCTCCAGCAATTGGCGGTCTTCCGCATCAAGCGCTTCTTCGATCTGCTTGTCTAAGTCATCCATCGCAATCTCCATTACTTAAAGCCGCGCGCAATTTACGTCGCGCATGCATCAGGCGGGTCTTCACGGTGCCCGCTGGAACCGACAACGCCGCTGCGATCTCCGCGACGCTAAAATCCTCTCGATAAAAAAGCGCGATCGCCGCCCGTTGATCCGGCGGCAGCTGCGCAATTGCTTTCGCCAAAGGCGCGCCATCCGCTTTCGCCTCCATTTGGTCCGCGTGATTTTCGCTCGCCGCCGGTTCGGCTGCATACGCATCATTGAGGCGCCGGCCGCGACGAGCGCGGCGGATCGCATCGAACGCTCGCCGTGAAATGATGCGATAGGCCCAAGCAGGGAACATCGCTGCATCATCAAGACGAGAGAGACCTTTGACGATGTCGCCCCAACCGTCCTGCACGACGTCGCGAGCGAGCTCAGCATCGCCCGTTAGTCGGCAAGCATGTGCGTATAGTTTCGACTGCCAACGCTCGGCGAGCTTGCCGAACGCAGCGCGGTCTCCGGCGCGCGCCGAAGCGGCCAGATAT
>CAYWWL010000135.1:0-5913 GCA_964461925.1 uncultured Caulobacterales bacterium
GGCGCGCACGGGGGACTGGGCTTGGAGGCGGGCATGATGAGCGCGAGCAAACGCTCAACCAAATCTTGTCGGAAATGGATGGCTTTGCGGGGCATGAAGCGGTCATTGTGCTCGCGGCGACGAACCGTCCCGACGTTCTTGATCCGGCGCTTCTTCGTCCAGGCCGTTTCGATCGTCAGGTCGTGGTCCCCAACCCAGACGTTATGGGCCGAGAGAAAATCCTCAATGTTCACGCCAAAAAAGTGCCGTTAGCGCCGGACGTGGATCTGCGCACGTTCGCCCGCGGCACCCCAGGCTTCTCTGGCGCGGACCTCGCCAATCTCGTGAACGAGGCGGCGCTGTTGGCGGCCCGCCGCGGCAAGCGTTTCGTCACCTCGAAAGAGTTTGACGATGCGAAAGACAAAGTGCTGATGGGTGCGGAACGACGCTCAATGGTGATGACCGAAGACGAAAAGGCGCTGACGGCCTACCATGAAGCAGGCCACGCTTTAGTCGGCATGTCGGTGCCGGGCAATGATCCAGTCCATAAGGCGACGATTATTCCGCGCGGCCGCGCCCTTGGCATGGTGCAGTATTTGCCGGAGCGCGATCGGTATTCGATGACCCTCCAGCAGATGAAGGCGCGCATCGCCATGGCGATGGGCGGGCGCGTCGCGGAAGAGCTAAAATTCGGCAAGGATATGGTCACTTCCGGCGCCCAGCAGGACATTGAGCAAGCGACCAAAATCGCACGCGCAATGGTCACCCAATACGGCTTGTCGGATAAGCTTGGTCCGATCGCCTACGCCGAAGACGAAGGCGAGGTGTTCCTTGGACAGAGTATCGCTCGTACGAAATCAATTTCCACTGACACCGCGAAATTGATCGAAGACGAGATCAAAAACTTCGTTGTCGAGGGATTTGATAAGGCGAAGGAAGTCTTGACCGAACGCAAGGACGATTGGGAGAAGCTGTCCCAAGCGCTGCTTGAGTTCGAAACGCTTAGCGGCGACGAAATCAAACGCTTGCTCGCCGGCGAAGAAATTGTGCGCGAAGACCCCACTGACACGATGGCCCCGCCGCCCGCCTCAGTGCCGACCGCCGGCGATGCGCCTGGTCCTAAGAAAGATGAAGGCGGTGGTTTTGAACCAAATCCGGCTGGCGCCTAAGGTCCCGACTCAAGGGCTGACGAGCCAGCGAATTTGAACGAGAATAGCCCCGGCCGCACCGCGGTCGGGGCTTTTTCATGGAGGTTTATGTGACGCCGACGACAAGTCAGATCATGGGCATCGTCAATGTGACGCCGGATTCATTTTCTGATGGCGGACAATTCAGCGAAGCGGAAGCGGCGATCGCCCATGGACTGCGGCTCATGGAGGAGGGAGCGCAAATTCTCGATATTGGCGGCGAGTCCACCCGTCCAGGTGCGGACGACGTGCCGATCAAGGAGGAGCTGGCGCGGGTCACGCCGGTGCTACAAGGACTAAGCCAACGCTGCGATGGGATCTTGTCGATCGATACGCGCAAACCCGAGGTCGCTCGCGTCGCTGTCGAGCATGGCGCTTCAATTTGGAACGACGTATCGGCGCTCTCTTACGCGCCCAATAGTCTCACTGTCGCCGCTGAATTGCCCTGCCGGCTCGTACTGATGCACGCCCAGGGCGACCCAAAAACAATGCAGCGAGCCCCAGCCTATCGCGACGTCGTCAGCGAAGTGCGCGACTATCTTGGCGCGCGCATGGCCGCATGCCTCGAAGCGGGCGTCGACCGAGACCGCATCATCCTCGATCCAGGGATCGGGTTCGGCAAAACCGTCGACCATAATCTTGAGTTGCTCGCGAACCTCGACGCCTTCGCCTCGCTTGGCGCGCCAATCCTGGTGGGAGCGTCTCGAAAGCGTTTTATCGCCGCACTCGACTCCGATGCGCCGACATCGGATCGCCTGGGAGGATCGATTGCGGCGGCCGTTGCCGCCGCCGCTGCAGACGTTGAGTTTATCCGTGTCCACGATGTCGCCGCTACGCGGCAAGCATTGAAAGTGCACCAGGCGATAAGGGCCGCTAGGCGACCCGGGCCATGAATACGTCGAACGCCGCCCAATACTGATCGCGGATTTCGTCCCGCTCCATCATGATTTCATGCAGCGCATCGTCAATCGTGACGAGCTCGATCAATGGGCTCATCGCCGCGATCGTCGGATGATCGCTTGAGCAGATCAAATCGTCCTTGGCGGCGGAGACGATGAGAATTGGGGACTTTAGCTGATCGAAGGCGCCGGGCGCGTGCAGCGCGTCCATGGCGTTGGTCGCCGCGTATATCCATCCAAATGTTGGATTGCGGATGATCGCGTCGGGTTCCTCGTTCTGCAGCGCCAAGAAACGCGCATGCCGCTCTGGGTCGGTCGTTAGGGTGTTGCCCTCGAATTCGAGGGAGTGTTCTTTGACCCCAGGAATCGATAGGCCGCCGCCGCCAACGCGCGTGACGAACGAGGCAAGCGCGCGCACAACGCCGCCTTCGACGGGACTTTCAAAAACCTTGGTCATGGGCGCGCAGATGACGCCTGCCCGAAACGCAGTGTCGCCGTCCGCCAGAACCTGCAGGCCAGGCGCCCCGCCCATGGAGTGCGTCATGAGGTAATATGGCGCGGGAAGATCCGACGCCGCCACATAGTCCAGAAACATTCTGAGGTCGGAGCGAAACAGACCGAAATCCGAGACATGACCCTTGATGCGATCTTCGAGCATGCGATCGGACAGGCCCTGGCCGCGCCAATCCATTGACGCGGCGGCGAAGCCTCTGGATTTGAGGTCGTTGACCACTTCGAAGTATTTTTCGATGAATTCGCAGCGCCCGCCCATAATGATGAACGTCCCCTTGGCGCCGTCGTGCGGAAACAAAGCGCCGCGCAGATAGCCGCCATCCGCGCCGCGGAAGTCGACGGCGGTGGCTCCGTCGGGAATGGGGTTGCTTGGGATGTCAATGAATTTCGCCATTAGGTCGCTTTCAATACGAGGCGGGCCATGATGCTCATATCGCCGCCGATCTGTAGCCGGCCGGAAAGATATGAGCTTTCCAGCGCACGTTTGCGGCTAAACACTTCCAGGAGGGTTTGCGGCGTCGAGCGCCAGACGCCGTCCGCCTGCGCATTGTCCGGCGCTTCGTCGACGATGCGGCAGGTTTCTCCCATGCCGTCGACGAGGAAAGGTTTCATGCCGTCGGGCGCAATCGACAGCGCGCCGTCAAAGCCAGTGGAGAAGGCGGTTTTCGCAGCGGCGATCAGTGCGTCACGTTCGGTTTGTTTGGTCACGTCAGCCATCCACCGACGCGGGCTTCCGGAAACGGAGCGTCATGCGATCGCTCTCGCCAATCTTATCGTAGTCAGCACGCGGAAAATCATCCTCGGTTCGACCAGGCGCGGGGCCGGATCGACGGACCGGCGGGAGGGTCCAGACGCCATACGGGTAATCTTTCGTATCCGCAGGATTGGCGTTGACCTCGGAGCGCGCCTCAAGAACGAAGCCTGCGCGTTCGGCGAGGGCGATCACGGTGTTTTCAGTGACATAGCCGCCGACGCTAACGCCGTCTTCCGCCGTGTCGGCGGCGCGATGTTCGACCACGCCGAGCACGCCGCCGGGTTTGAGGGCTGCAAAGAACGACGCGAAAATGGCGTCCGCTGCGTCCCCTGCGAGCCAATTATGAACATTGCGGAAGGTCAGGACGAGATCGGCCGACCCTTCCGGCGCGATCGGCGATATGCCGTTCAATACGGTGAGCGTGGGTTCGCCGTAAAGGTCGGGATTGTCATGAAAGCGCGACGCGAACGCGTCGATGGCGTCAAGCGCATAGCTTGATTGGCTTGGGTCGGGACCTGCGGCATAGAGTTTCCCGCCGCCCGTGGTCAGCGCCGGCGCGAGGATGTTGGTGTACCAGCCGGCGCCAGGCCAAACTTCGACCACGGTCATGTCCGATGAAAACTCAAAGAATTTTAGCGTCTCAGCTGGATTGCGCCACGGGTCCCGAGCCTTCTCCGTGGCGCTTCGATGGGCGCCGTTAATCGCCGCGGAAAGGTCCGCTGCGCCTGTTTGCGACGCACTCACTTCGGTCGCCTCGGCATCGGCGTTTTCGGCTGCGCCGCAGCCGGCGGCCATTATGCTTGCGGCCAGCGCGATCCCCATCAAGGCCTTTTGCGGCATGATTACTCTCCTATCTCGCGCGAATCCTAATTCGCGTTTTCGCGTCAATTTCGCCGATTGTAACCCTTGAAGACGCTTAGAAAATCCCCATTTCGATGTCGTGGGAGGCCAATTGGGTCCCACATCCGCAGCGTCGAGACCGATTTGCGGGATCGTATAACGATTTGCCGCTGAAGCGAATCGGACCCCGGCGCAGTGAACAGTAGTCCTTGCTAGGTTTAGAAGGAAAAAAGCAATGCGCAATTACGACCTTACCCCCCTTTATCGCAATTCCGTCGGTTTCGACCGGATGTTCGACCTGTTGGAGAACGCCGGCAAAGTCGAAGGCGGCGGTTATCCCCCATACAATATCGAGCGTCTCGCTGAAGACGACTATAGAATAACGTTGGCTGTCGCCGGCTTCTCCGACGCCGATCTTGAGATCGAAGTCCATGAGAACACGCTGAAAGTGTCCGGCACGCGCCCTGAGGGCGACGACAACAGGACCTATCTGCACCAAGGAATCGCAGGCCGCTCGTTCGAGCGCCGCTTCCAGCTCGCCGACCATGTGCGCATTGAAGGCGCGCATTTGGAAAATGGCCTGTTGAACGTTGAGCTTCGGCGCGAAATTCCTGAGGCGAAAAAGCCGCGCAAGATCGCGATCAATGCCGACGGCGGCTCGCTGAAAGCAGTCAACGACGTTTCCGCGGCTTAACGATAGTCACGGTCTGTTGAACCGAAACGCATAGCGCTTATCGGCGCTATCCACTAAATCAGGCGCTTGTCCCTTGAATATGGGGCAAGCGCTTTCATTTTATCTGATGAACGAGCGGCGCAGCCGAAATGGCCTCGCTGGCGACGGATTCGAAGCGAGGCCATGGGTGTCGGGACAGCAAGCGAAATTTTTGAGCGGCGACCCCATGCGGCATATCGCTGTCATGTCGTTGACGGCGAGCGCCGGACTCGTTTCGATCTTTTTCGTCGATTTTCTAGATCTGTTCTTTATCTCGCTACTTGGCGAAACAGAGATCACCGCTGCTGTGGGGTATGCAGGAACGCTGCTCGCGTTCACCTTCGCCGTCACCTTGGGCATGATGATTGCGCTCAGCGCCTTGGCGGCGCAACGGATTGGCGCCGGCGATAGCGACGGCGCGCGCGCTATCGCGACAAGCGCCATTGCCTTGAGCCTAGCGGTCAGCGCCGTCGTCGCCGCGACCATCTGGTTGTGCGCGAGCGACGTTCTTGGCCTGCTTGGCGCGAGCGGCGCGACCCTCGACTATGCCGTAGGCTACGTCCGCATCGTCGTCCCATCCATGCCGATTGGCGCGATCGGACTTTTATGCAGCGGTCTGTTGCGCGCCCATGGCGACGCCCGCCGCGCCATGACCGTCACCCTGGTCACCGGCTTCGTCAACGCGATCTTCGACGTGATCTTTATTTTCGGCTTGAAGCTTGGCTTGCCTGGCGCCGCCTACGCCTCGGTGTTGGCGCGGTTCGCGATGGGAGCGACGGCGGTTTATCCCGTCTTGAAGTATTATGGCGGGTTCGCGCCATTTCAAATGTCTGCGTTCAAACGGCATTTACCGGCGATCATGGGGCTGACCTTGCCGGCGATCCTCACCAATATCGCCACGCCGTTCGGCAACGGCATCATCACCCGGGCGATCGCGCCCTATGGCGATTCCGCCGTTGCGGGTTTCGCCGTTATTGGACGGATCACCCCGTTGGCTTTTTGCGTCGTGTTCGCCTTGTCGGGCGCTGT
>CAYWWL010000136.1:0-5904 GCA_964461925.1 uncultured Caulobacterales bacterium
CCCATTATTGAGACCGCCGCCGCATACGCAAAAAACCGGCTGACGACCGGGTAAGCGTCGGTGTGATACTGTGGCAAGGCCGGAACGATCTGCAATCCGTAGTAGGGGGCGATGCCGCGCATAAACACCGCGCCGAGACCAAGCATGGTGATGCCGGCGAAAACCAACGACCCGATTCCGCCGCCGACATAAATGCCGTAGGCGGCGAGCGTAAAAATTTTGTTGGCGTCGTGATCGACGGCCTGGGCTCGCGCAGGGGATAGAAACGAAGCGACGGTCCAGTCGCGCTCCACCGACTGGGCGCCGAGCGCATAGCCCGCATCGTCGATCCGATCGAGCTTTTGCGCCTCTTGCGGATTATCGTAGAAGCGGCCCGCAATCTGGTTATGGTCCGACATTGCGAGAACGGCGATGAGAATCGCTGCGAATGCGCCGCCGAAAAGAAGCGCCTTCGTATGCCGCCGCATCCGCTGAAATCCGCGATCATGTAGGTCGATAGGAGTAAAGTCTTTCGCGACAAGAATTCTTTGTTGCACCATGTCGATCAATACGCTCCGCGACTCCGCCGCCGTCAGAAAGACCAAGGCCCATGCGAAGGGCATTAGGATCGTCACCGACAGGCTCCAATTCAAAGCTGAAAAGAAACCAACTTCCTTGACGCCAGTTGCGAGGATTTCGCCGCCTGCGCTTGGGCGCCAAGAAAACCAAGCGATGTGGACTGAGTTCGCGGCCACCAACATGGTCATGCCGACCAAGGCGGCGACCATAAAGATGGCGATCGCGATGAGTTGTCGCGGCATCGGTTGGTCCTCCGCCGCTTCATCCGGATTCGAGCCGATCAGCGCGTCAAGTTGACGTTTCGCTCGGTCGCCATATCGTCCGTTTCGATACTGCTGGAGAAAAGCTTGCAGCTGCGCCGGATCGTCCGTCCCGGAAATGATCTTCCAGGAAGCGCTTTCCGCGTCATCGGCTGAGGCAGTCTCCGCCGCCGCGGCGACGGCTCTGCGCTCGAGAGGCTCTCGTTTTGGCGCTTGCGGTCGTACCCTTTGGGCGTCGTCGCCAGTGCGTTCGACGGTGGCCTGGATCGACGCGATTAGCTTGCGCCAGGTTTGATCGGTCGGATCGCCGCCCCAGGCAGAAAGATCGACGGTTTGGATCAGTTCAAATCGTATCGGGACGTCGCACGGCTCGATCACGACGGGGACGAGTTTTTCCCGGCGCTCGCCGATCGTCGCCTCGGCCCGAACCCATTTCGACTTGGTCGACGTATTCGACCACAAAACGATGACCGATCTGGCTTTGCGCAGGTTTTCTTCGATGACTTCGTCGTAGGCGTCGCCGGCGTGCAACGCGCCGTCCCACCAGACGTCGAAGCCTTCCGTCTCGAGTTCGGCCGCGATCCTCGACGCGGTCGCCCGGTCCTCGCTGGAGTATGAGATGAATATGTCCGGCATGCATGACTCGATCTTGGACAGCTTTGATAGCGGACGGCGGCGAATTTTGATAGCCTTTCAAAAAGCTTAGCGGGTCGAGGCGCAGCGCGCCGCGAAGGAGAGGCATGGCAACGCACGCAAAATGGGCTGTCCTAGCGGCCGTCGTGGCCTTGGCGCTGTACGTGATCGCCGTCGCAGCGGCCAACCGTCCGAATGCGCCCTTGTCGATAAAATCGCTCGGCGCGCTGACCGCGTCGCCGCCGTCGACGCAAACCCTTGACGTCATGATCTGGAACATCGGCTATGGCGGGCTTGGCGCGGAGTCCGACTTCGTCGCCGATGGCGGGGAAAATCTCCGCCCACCGAACCGTCGGGTCGTCGACAAGAATATTGACGGCGTGGTCCGGACTTTAGAAGCGCCGCTTGCGGACGTTATCCTCGTGCAGGAAGCGGCGCGGCCGAGCTTCATGACCCATGGCGCCGATCCGCTCGGCGCTCTCGTCGACCGGCTTGAGGGGCGCGACAACGCATTTTCAGCGGACTTCGCCCTGCGGTTATTGCCGCCGCCGCTGAACCCTCGCCATGGCTTGTTCAGTTCCGTCACTCTGCCGGGCGCGACTCGCTCGACGGAGCCTTTGCCAAATGTCAGCGGCGCCAGCCCTTTCTCCGGCGATCGCCACTATCACTTGCACGTCATCAAGGCGACCCACGGAGGCGTTGATTGGACGTTCGTCAATGTCCATCTGTCGGCGTTCGACGAAGACGCGCGCTTGCGCGCCGAGCAGCTCAACGCCGTCTTCGAGTTCGCTGCGGCCGAATATGATGCTGGCGCTCACGTCGTTCTCGGCGGCGATTGGAATCTGGAGTTCGCGCGTCCAGGCCGTCCGTCGACGACGGCGGACGAGCATTTGTTTTGGATTCACGCGTTCCCAATCTCGGTATTGCCGGCAGGTTGGTCGATCGCCGTCGATCGGGAGACGCCAAGCGTGCGCACGAATGAACGCCCCTATGCGCCCGGCGAGAATTTCACCACCGTGATCGACGGATTCGTCGTTTCTCCCAATGTGGAGGCGATCTCCGTCAATACCCAAGATTTAGATTTCCAGTATACAGATCACCATCCGATCAGGTGGCGGTTTCGCGCAAGAATGTCCTTTGCGCAGCCCTAGGCCGCCGGCGGTTTCGGCGCGGCCGCGCTGAACGCCGGCAAGGCGGCGCAGTTGGCGTCGATGCGAACGAGGTTCGGGAACGGCGAAAGATCGCATTCGAACCGCCGGGCATTGAACATTTGCGGCGCAAGGCAGACATCGGCGATCGTCGGCGCGTCGCCGCAACAAAAGGTCGACGGCTGCTTTTGCGCGCGCAGCCGCGCTTCGACGCCTTCGAAGCCAACGGTGATCCAATGGCGATACCACTCATCTCGCGCAGACTTATCGATCGACAATTTGTCTTTCAAATACGTCAGGATCCGCAGATTGTTGATCGGATGAATGTCGCAGGCGATGGCGTAGGCGAGCCCGCGAGCTTTGGCGCGCGCGATTGGTTCGGCGGGCAGGAGCGGCGGTTTCGGCGTCGTCTCTTCGAGATACTCGATAATCGCCAATGACTGCGAGAGGATCGCGTCGCCGACGTCGAGGGCCGGCACCAAGCCTTCCGGGTTCTTGGCCAAATAGTCCGACGACTTTTGGATCTCGTCCAGCAAAGAGATATCGACTTTGTCCGCCGACACGCCTTTTAAGTTTAAGGCGATCCGAACCCGATAAGAGGCGCTGGAGCGGAAATAGTCGTAGAGCGTAAACGTCGTCATTGCGTCAGCCTCGTTGGCTTGAGAGAGCATTGGGGCCAGGTTTTCTGGAATCCAGCGCTGGGTGTCAAGGCGGGCTGCGGGCCGTCAGTTGACCGAGTCGATCGCGCCGCCCGTCCATCCCATTTTCTGAACGCTAAACGTATCCTCTCGACCGGATTCAAGAATGATCGTCGCCTCGACGCGGAAGAGCTGGGCGCTGAAGTCGCTGGCGTCGCCGCCATTTAAGTAGATGGGGCGAACGTCGGAAACCGGGGACGCCTTCCACTGCAATTGCGCAGCGCCAAGGTCGAGGTCGCCTTGGTCTGCGCGCATTGGATTTATGGTGGACAAATAGGCGAGGGCGGCGTCGCGATAGCCCAAGGACTCGCTTAGGCGTTCCGTGGCGATCGCTGTTTGCGTGAGCTGGCTTTGCAAGGCGAGCAGCGGCATGAAAGCGGCGGCGAAAATCGCCACCGCCACCAAAACTTCGACGACGCTAAAACCCGCCGACTTGTGGGTCTTCTTGCGCTTCATCTTCCGACGGCTCGTCTTCGAATTGCTTTTTGATGTTGAAATAATTGCGGGGGCGGAGAGTGATCAACGTATCGCGGCCCAAGGTCTTGTTGATCTCGGTAGAGAACTTCTCAGCGAACTGTTTTCTATCGTTCTGTCCGCGCAGGACGTAAGCAGTGATCAAGATCACCAACTCCTGCCGATCCTTGCTGGTTCCGTCCACGCGAAACGCTGGTCCGATGCCCGGCAAGTCTTTCAAGAACGGAATGCCGCGCTCGGATTCCTCGACGTCTTCGCGAATAAGGCCGCCAATGATCGCCGTCTCCCCGTCCCGCAGGCTCAATTGCGTCGACACCGAGGTGTTGTTGAAGGTTGGACTGGAGACCACGCCGGTGCCGGGCGCCGCGGACGAGACTTCTTGATTGACGACGAGGTCGATGCGGCCATTGCTGAACACAACTGGTTCAATCTGCAAGATGATGCCAGTTGACCGATAGACGACTGACGAAATCACGTCGACATTGCTGCCGCCGCCGCTCGCGGTTGGCAGGCGCTGGGTGCTGAGGGTCGGCACTTCGGTGCCCACTTGCACGCGCGCGCTCGTGCCGGAGCGGGCGACGAGGCGCGGCGTGGCCAGCAGATTCACGTTGGTGTTTTCGGCGAAGGCGTTGATCTCGACGCCCGCTTGCCGCGTCGCGACGCCATTGCGGCGACTGAAATTATCGACGACCGCGAAGTCTAGGCCGCCGCCGCTCAGGCCCAAGCCGGCTGACGACACGATCCGTGTGACGTCGTCGCCATTAATCTCGTTCAGCACCCATTCAATGCCGCTGCGAATCGTGTCCGAAAGCGTGATCTGCGCGATGGCGCCTTCAATCAACACTTCGGCCGCAGGCTGATCAAGTCTTTCAAGAAGGCCATTGATCTGCGTGTATTCGCTTGGTTCTGCGCGGTAGATCAGCCGATTGCCGGTTGGGTCGACGACGAAGCGCGAGTTTCCTTGCGCCACCCGACCAGTGCTGGCGCTGGCGTTGATATCGTTGCCTGACGCGACCGCCTGCAATTGTTGACGCCGCCGGGCGGCGCCGGACCGGTTGTCTTCGCCGCCGACGATATCATTGGCCGTGCGCGCCAGCGATTCCGCGTCGAGATAGCGGACATCGTATACGTATAATTGCGGTTCGCCGCCGCGTTGCGACGGTCGATCGAGCTCCGACAGCCAGAACCGAACGCGGTCGCGCGCGTCCGGCAATGTCGTGAAGATCAAAAGGTCGTTCGATTGCTCCACCGATAACATAAGGATCGGTTTTTTGCGGTTCGGATTTTCGCTGATTTGCCAGCCTTCCGCTTCAAGCACGCGGGAGACTTGATTGAGCAGCGAAGCGGCGTCCCAATAAACGGGAGAATAGCGCTGCACTTGGGTGCCAGCGTAACGCAGCTCGTCAAGTTCGTCGATAATGTCCAAGGCCGCCGAGACGTCGTCAGGCAAGCCGCTCAAGACGATATAGTTGGAATCCGATTCCGTCTGTATGCTGAGGTCCTGCGATCGCGTGTCGAAGGATTGTTCGAGGATCGCCTCCATATCTTCGGCCTTGATGGCGTTCAATTCGACGAACTGGACAATCGGGCGCAATTGCTGCGGCGTGTCGGGCCGCGCGCGGGATCGAACGAAGCGAGGGATGCGCGCCAAGAGCGCGCTGTCTTCGAGGACTTGGTAAACGCCGTCCTCAACGGTGACGCGTATGCCGTAGTCCTGCAACGCGCTCGAAATCAGTTTGAGGAAGGTTTCAGTGGAGATTGCGCCCGACGACCGGATTTGAACGATGTCCCGGCTCTGGGCGACTCCCGGACCGGTGACATAGGGGACGGACAGAATTTGGCCGAAGACGAGATCGATGAAATCCGGAACCGCCAATGGCGGAATGACGGTGTCGACGCGGTCGACGGCGATTTCCGGCGAGACGATCGCGTCGCTCCCCGCCGGCGACACGGCCGAACTTATGCTTGGAATCGTGGATCGTCGAATCGCGCCGCGTTGGCCGATGCCGCTCGCTTCGGCGGCTCTATCCGCCATGGTGTCGAGGTCGCGATCGTCGCCGCGCGGGACGACGGGTTTTGATATTGTCGTCAATGACAAGTCGTCATTCGGCTGCGACGTGTAGGAAAGAGTGT
>CAYWWL010000137.1:0-5896 GCA_964461925.1 uncultured Caulobacterales bacterium
TGATCTTATGGGTGGACAGAGCCACTTTCTGATCAGCGATCGGTGCGTCTTCAGAAGACACGATCTTCAGGATCGCTTCGCCGTCTTGCGACTCGCCAGCTTCGGCGTCGTCGTCAAGGCCAAAGCAGTCGATCACGGCTGCGTTGTCCAGCTCAGCGGAGAAGATGTCCGTGCCAGGCTCGCGCTCGAGCACGCCGCAGACCGAACCATTGTCGATCAGCTGAATTTCTTCGATGCCGTCGCCATCTTCAAATTCGAAGGCGAGCACGAAGTACTCAATGTCTTCGACGTCTGCGTAACGCAGCGAATTGGTCGTCGCGTCGCCATTGTCGAGGTCTTTTTGCTTCGGATCGAAGACGTCGTGGTTGATGCCGAGCGTGACGAGGCCAAACTCGATCATGTTCACGGTGTTGACGCCTTTGCCGTCGAGTTCTTCGAACTCTTCGTAGAAGTCGTCGCTGTCGCCTACGTCGACCGTGAGGTCATACGTAAGAACGGTCGAGTAGAAAGAAGGCTCGTCCGCGCAAGATGCGATTTTGATGTCGGTGTCCGACTGATCGACGTCGGTCGTCGTGAAGATCTGACGACGGTTGTCGGTGGTGCTCAGCTCGAGAACGACTTCAACGGTCGACTCGTCAACGCACTCTTCCCACTTCACAGGAAGGATAACGCCGAACGACTCTTCCGAACCTTCGTCGAAGGTCAGGAACATCGTGTAGTCGTCGTTGCCGATTTGCGTCGTGTTGCCGTTCAGGCCTTCAGCAGCTTCAGAGTAGATGCCGTCGTTACCAGCGCGAACGAGTTCCGGAGCGGAGATAGCGGCTTTCCAGACAGGACCGTCGAGGTCGATGTCGAACTGGTAAGGCGCGTCGCCAGAAAGCGTCGGCAAGCCAGACGTATCGTAGATCAACAGCTCGACGTGAGCGAGCATTGGCTTGTCGGCGTTGTAGATCCGGTTCGGAGACATCACGAAGTGGTCTTCGACCGTCACTTCATTCGTGTCTTCCTGAAGGTTCTCGTTACCGGAACCTTGACCACCGGCGCAGCCGTGGTTGTCGTCCATTTGGTCCGGGGTTTGGCCCGTACAAGCGGCGTCTGGGTTCACGTCGTCGACGGAGCCGACGAGCTTACCAGCGCTAGCCGCGCTGATTGATAGTGCGGCGATACACGCACCGCAAAGCAGTTTCTTTGAGATCGGCATTTAAGCCCTCCATACAGTTTAACGATGGCATGAGGTATTGCTGAAACACCGATCAAGATGCGTATCGCTACGTAACTTGCCGCTTATGGCCGCCCCATGGCGTTATTCCATATACGGATCGGCACGATTCCCCCTGCCTCCCACGGCGTTAACGTTACAGAAGCGAAATAAAAAGACAACCGAATTGTGAGTGAAAAATTTATGACTGTTCCGTGTCAGGCAAGTTTAGTCTTGATAATGACAAAACAGGTCGATCAAAGTCGCATAAGGCATTGAAAAATAATGGTTAATTTATAACGTTGCCCGACCTCTCTATTAGGTTGAATCGTCGCGAGATTTTTCCCCAAGATTGTCCGAACCCAGCAGATTTCGCCCTATCGGTTATGCCGTAATTGAAACTCAACCATTGGGCGAAACGGAGGTGATTCGGCGCACGTCGATGAGGTTCGCAGGGAAAAAAGTCGGGCCTATTTCGGAACGAAGATTGCGGCGTCGATGGAATTGCGTTTGGCGTCCATGCGACTATTGTAGTGCGCGGGGCCCATCGATTGGGCTAGTCGACGCGGCGACGAGTAAGTGTGAGTTGAAGGGCGCGTTGCCAATGAATACGACCATGACGCTGAATAGGAGCCACTCGACGTCCGAGCGGGGCATGTCGCTGATCGAATTATTGGTCGCTTTGGCGATCACGGCGATATTGGCGGCGGCGTTCATGCAGTCGCTCCAGTCGACTTTCGCGTTCACCTCGAGAGCTTCTTCCGCTGCGTCAGCGGCGATTGACGACGGCGTCATCCGGCGCCAATTCAGCTCCGTAATCAATGGCTTGGTCGAAGCTTGGCCGGACCAAGAGGCGTATGTTTTCGTCGGCGCTGACGATAGGCTGGTCGGGCTTTCGCGAAACTCGCTTTCGGCCACGCGCCCATCAATCACGCCGATCGCCATTCGCACCGCCAAGCATCGCGGACGAACCGAGCTGATCTATGACGAGGCGGGAACGTCTCTCACCCTCGCAAGTTTCCCCGAACGCGAGCCGTCGCGGCGATCGGGTTTCCATTATTTGAGCGATGACGGCCGGTGGCATCGACAATGGCCGCCGCAGTCCTACGGCGCGATGATGGTGTTCGGCGAACGGGTAGACGTGCCGCCGCCGCAGCTGCCCGTCGCCATTCGCTTGGTCGCTGGAGATCAGGTCTGGCTCGCCCGCATAGAGAACAACGTAAACCTACCGTTCCGGCTGCAGGAAGTGGGCGTCGAATAATGTCAGCGACACGCCTCACCCCCGGGCGACGCCCCTTGAAGAAACCGCGCGCGGCGCAACGCGGCGCGGCGTTGCCGATGGTCTTGCTGTTCATCGCGGCGACGTCGATCATTTTAGGCGTCGCCTATAATTCGATGCGGAGCGCCGTTGAGATCGCCTCCGCCCTACGGCAAATCCACGAAACCGACATGGCGCTTCTATCCGCCGAAGAAGTCGCCACCTTCAATTTCCTGACAAGCGCGCCGACAAATAGGGGGTTGGCCGTGCCGCGCGTCGCTCAGCGCGGCCCGTCCCTCGGCCGCGAGACGGACATCGCTCTATATTGGAAGGGCGATGGAAGCGTGTTTCGCCTTCTTGATGAACCGACCCCAGTGCTGGTCAGCTATCAGGACCTATCAGGGCTCATCAACTTAATGAGCGTCGAACAACCAATTGTCGCCGAAGTCTTGCAGGCGGCTGGGATTGAGCGCGACGAGAGTGAGCGATTAGCGGCGGCTTTGCTTGATTATAGCGATCTTGACGAAACCCGGCGGCGGCGCGGCGCAGAACGCCTCGACTACAGACTACACGGCGCGTCGTCTCCGACGAATTCGCCGCTCCGCTTCCAGGAGGAACTCATGGCCGTCCTAGGGTTTCCCGAAGCGTATTCTCTCGAAGTTTGGCGGTCATTGGAGCAGATTACCAGCTTTACGCCCCCTGGCTCGGCTGTCCTTAACACCGCTTTCGCGGTCGAAGGACTTGATTCGGTATTGGTTTTGCAAGCAGAAGATGAGTTGTTCAAGCCGTTCAGCAGCGCCGCGCCGTCCAACCGCGCACGGTTTTACCTGACAGCAGTCAATGACGGCATGGTGCGCAGACGCACCGTTGAGCTCGTGAGAACAGCGACAGCGGCGGATTTACCATACCGCCGTCGGCTCGTTTCAGACCGTCGATTTGACGACACGGTCGACCTTCGATTGGGGAGCATGGATGAAATTGCCGAATTTCCTGGCGCCGCGGCTCTGCAAAATTGAGCCCGATGGCGTCGCCAGCCCGGTCGGCGCTGGCGGCGGCCTGCCAGTTCATGTGATTCCACGATCAGCGCTTACCTTCGAGCGGGTGCAATTCGTCGGCGCCGGACGCAAGGCGCGCGAGGCCGCGCGGCTGCAGGTGATCGCCAAGACCAATGAAAGCAATCCCCGGTGCAGGATCGTCCCTGACAAAGGCGAAGCAAACACTGCTGGCGCCTGGACATGGTCGAAAGACGGCCCGTGGTCCCGGAATGGGAAACTGACGCGTCCGTTCCAAACCCCCGAGCCGCTAATCTATGAGGGTATGATCGACGGCGTGCGGCTCATAACCTGCCTCGAAGGCTATTCTGGACAGGTTTGGCGCGACGGCGATTTGGTCAGCGATCGATGGTGGCGAGAAGCGCCGTCGGAGCAGGAATGGCGTCTATTTCTGCGCAGCGGTCGAGCCGAGCTGACCCCGGCGACCAATGCGGCGCGCACGCCCATCTCGCCAAGGATCGCGCCGGCGCAATTGTCCATCGATATGGATCCTGAGAACGTCGCGGAATTCTTTAATCCGGCGTTGGTGGCGACGACCATGGGCGCCGTCGGCGCGTTCTTCATATCGATCGCGCTGGCGCAGCTCACAGTCGATTCCATCGCCGTCGCCGCGCTTGAGCGCCAAGCGGAGCAGGCGACGAGCGACAATCAAGTCGTGATCGCGGAACGGCGGCACGCCATCGCCGCCAACGCCCAAATCGCGCGGATTGAACGCCTCGCCCCCGATGCATCGGCCGCCGAGATCGTTCAATCCTTGATGACGACCATGTCGGCTGACCGGGTGACGTTCAGAAGGTTGACGCTGCGCGACAACAGACTTGAGTTCACCGCTAACGCCACCGGGGACGTTGATTTCGCCGCGCTGCTGTCGGAAATCGAGAGCAATGACCTGTTCGAAGACACCTCCATCGACGTAGAAGACCGTACACGGCGTTTCACCATACGCGGCGCGACGCCGGATCTGCTGCCGAACGTCGCGGATAATGTCGGCGCGAGGCGATGACGATGGTCGCCGCTCTGCAAAATCTTCAGCTCTCTCGCAGCACGGTCTACGGCCTGTTCATTATCGCTGCTATCTTGATGTTCTACGCGTGGGACGCGTTGAACGACGCCGGAAGCGCCGTCAGACAAGCCAAAGCTGCGGCGATCGCGCAAAAGCTTGAAAGCGAACTGCCCGAGGGAGAAGACGAATGGCGCCGGCGGCGGGATGACGCCCGCGCCGCCCTTGAGGCCTGGCAAGGGCAGCTTTGGAGCGGCGAGACGGCCGGCATCGCCGCAGCAAGCGTCGAGCAGTTTTTGGCGACCACGTGCGAAGACGCCGGCGCAAACTGCCGTCGCATTGAGGTGTCGCCAGAACCAATTCCATTGCAACAAGGCGTCATTGGCATTCAATTCAGCTTTAGTGGCAATACGAACAAACCCGCCTTCGTCACATTCTTCGCCGCGCTCTCGGCGGCGACGCCAAAGACCTTTATCAGCGAAGTCGACATCTCCTCGCCGTCAGGCGTCGACATTCGATTCGACATCGTCGGCGTCGCGCCCGTTCGGCTGACGCCTGCAGCAGACGCCGCCCCCGCATCGGAAGGATCGACTCAAGATGATTGATCGAGCGTGGAAAACCGTCGCTGCGGCCGGCTTGCTCGGCGTCTTCATCGGCGCGGCGATGGCGCTGTCGCCATTCGGCGATGGTCGACAAGGCGACGCCGCATGGAGCGTTCCGGTCTCGCCGGGCGACGACGATCCTGCTGGCGCCGCGCTCAGCGCCGCGCTCTTCGCTTCAGGCCATTTCGACGGGCCGGACGATCAGCGTAGCGACGCCGAACGCGCAGCTGCCGCAGCGGCGGCCGCGGAAGCCGCTCGTCGCGGCAAGCCGCCTATCATCCTTGGGGTGACTGAACTTGACGGCGTCATCACGGTTAACCTGCGTCTGCAGAGCGGCGCACGACTCGCCGCGCAGATCGGCGAACCCCTGGAAGGCGGCTGGTCCGTCGCAGCGGCGACCTTCGACCAAGTGACGTTCTCCCGGGGCGAGGACAGCGTCGTCGTGGCGCTATTTAATCATTCGAGGCCTGATTCTTGAATGGGATCGTTAATGTCGATATCAGCGGCCTCGGCCGTCGACGGATTGGATGTTTAGAGTGAAAAGTGGATCGCGAACAATGACTGTAGAACGAAATCTTCGGTTACTCGCCATGGCGACGATCGCGGCGCTCGCCACGAGCTGCAGCACGTCGCAGCCGAATGACGACTTGTCATTGACGACAATATCGAAACCCGTCGTCCCGCGCGGCGACGATCGCGACCTCGACACCATGGCGGACAGGGCCGCCGAGGCGAGCGGCATCGGCCAACGCGGCGCGATTCGACGATCCACGATTCCGAGCATAA
>CAYWWL010000138.1:0-3390 GCA_964461925.1 uncultured Caulobacterales bacterium
TTGGACCCGGCGATCGGGCGCTGGTGCAGATCGACAAACACCCGGTGGGGATCGCCCTGTATCTGGCCACCATGCGGCTCGGGGCGATCTATGTGCCGCTCAACACCGCCTATACCGACGCGGAACTGGCGTATTTCATCGCCGACGCGGAGCCGCGCCTGGTGATCGTCGACGCCGACCGGCGCGCGGCCATGGCCCAAGGACCGGCCGGGGAGCGCGACTATGGCTTCGCGCCTGACGCGATCGCCGCCCGCGCCGATGCGACGATCGCCGACGCGCCGCCGCCGCATCCGTGCGCCGCGGACGATCTTGCGGCGATCCTCTACACCTCCGGCACCACCGGGCGCCCGAAGGGCGCGATGCTGACCCATGGCAATCTCGCCGCCAACGCCGAAGCCCTGGTCGACGCCTGGGCGATCAGCGAGGCCGACGTCCTCATTCACGCCCTGCCCTTGTTCCATATCCACGGCCTCTTCGTCGCCTTGCACACGATCGTCCTCGCCGGCGGGCGGATCATATTCTTCGACCGGTTCGACGCCGACCAGATCGCCGCGGCCTTGCCCGAAGCGACGCTATTGATGGGCGTACCAACGTATTATACGCGCCTCGCCCGGCATGACGGCGTCACGCCGCAAACCTGCGCAAGGATGCGGCTTTTCATCTCCGGCTCCGCGCCGCTGACCGCAGAGGCCCACAGGGCGTTCAAGGCGCAATCGGGGCATGACATTCTCGAACGCTATGGCATGTCCGAAGCCGGCATGATCGCCTCGAACCCGCTCCACGGCGCGCGGGTCGCGGGCACCGTGGGCTACGCCCTGCCCGGGGTCGGCCTGCGGATTGAAAACGGCGCGGAGACCGGCGGCGTTGAAATCAACGGTGCCAGCCTGTTCGCCGGCTATTGGCGCAATCCGGAAAAGACCAAGGAAGAATTCACCGCAGACGGATGGTTTAAGACCGGCGACGTCGGAACGATCTCGGCCGACGGTCGCCTCACCCTCGCCGGTCGGGCCAAGGACCTGATCATCGCGGGCGGCTATAATATCTATCCGAAGGAAATCGAAACCGCCCTCGACGCCGTGGACGGCGTCGCCGAGAGCGCGGTGATCGCCGCGCCCCACGCCGACATGGGCGAAGGCGTGGTGGCGGTGCTGGTGGCGTCCGGCGACGCGCCGCCGCCGCAAGAGACGATCGACGCGGCCCTCGCCAATCTCGCCAAGTTCAAACGCCCGCGTCGGTTCTATTGGATCGACGCCTTGCCGCGCAACGCCATGGGCAAAGTGCAAAAACAGATCCTGCGCGCGACCTATAAGGACGCTTTCGCATAGGCGCTTATTAAGCCGTATACGGTTGTTATTGCGCGGCGACGCGCGCGACGAATGCGCCCAAGAACGCGCCTCGCCCGATCGAGGCCCGCGGCAATTATTTAACGATTGGGAAAATCAACTGGTGTAATACGGACGCGTCGCAACGCTGGTTTGGGTCAACGGCGCGACGCGTCCGCGAGAGAAATACCGCCAATGCTTCAAGTCGACGATACCTCGTGTTGTCACTTATTTTAGAAGATGATTAATGAGACATTAAAGTCAATTACCGCGTCTGTTAAAATATGAACTACTTGTTGTGCGATGCGGAATATTTTGGTTCGCAAGAGAAATTATTTTGCTTCTCTACCCGTACTGACTAAACAGAGCGTGAGGATTGTTCCGCTTGCGATAATAAGCGGTCAATAACGTCCTGCTTCGCCAAGGCTTTTCGCACCTGGCCTTTTAGTTGCGACACTTCGCCGTCCATCGCCGTAGCCTGGGCGACCATTTGCGTCGCTTTGCGGATGCGAAGAGCATGGGCCGCCTCGGCGGCGATAAAATCTTGGGCGGTTAAGGATTCCGGCGGAATCGCCTCCAATCCGCTCGGCGCGGCGCGCAGCGATTCGGCCTCGTCCAGCAGCTTTTGCCGCCGCGCATTCGCCGCGCCATAGGCCTTCATCGCCGCTTGAAACTTCAATCCGGCCGCCTTCGACAAGGTTTGAAGATCGGAAACCTTCATTATACGCCCCAATCAAGCGGCTTGGCCTTGGTGCGCATCTCTTCGGCGAAGTGGATCGCGGCGGCGACGGATGATGGTTTTGCTCATGTGACAGTGTCTGCGATAGAGTATGTTGAAAGGAAAGGCTGGCGGACGAGCCGCCGGCACTGAACATGAAAAACCTAGACAAAAGAATTGTTCAAAGGCTGCTGAACGATCAGTTTCCGCAGTTTTCCTCATCGCCGATCAAGCCCGTCGCCGTAAGCGGGTGGGACAATCGCATCTTTCATATTGGGCAAGATTATGTTGCAAGATTGCCGAGCGCCGCCGCATATGCGTCACAAGCAATTAAGGAACGCCGATGGTTGCCTAAACTTGCGCCGCATTTGCCTGTTGTCATCCCGGAACCCATTGGATTCGGCCAACCCGGTTGCGGCTATCCGTATCATTGGGCGATTTATCGTTGGATCCCCGGCATTACCGCGTTTGAAGCAACCATGGATGATAAACGGTCATTCGCAGCAGATGTTTCAGGTTTTTTGAGCGCAATGCATAGAATAGATACTGAGGAAGCACCTGCCCCCGGCGATCACAATTCTTATCGAGGCGGCTCGCTTAAAATCTATGACGCAGAGACGAGGACTGCGATCTCCCTACTGAATGATCGCTACGACTCAACGATATTGACTGAGATATGGGAAGCGGGACTGCATTCGAGATGGAACGCCGATCCGGTATGGGTGCATGGGGACGTCACCGCTGGAAATTTGCTTGTAGGAGACAATGGGCGGCTTTGCGGGGTCATTGATTTCGGCCTAATTGCGGCAGGAGATCCTGCTTGCGATCTTGCGATTGCGTGGACCTATTTTGATGACGAGTCGCGCAAGGAATTTCGTTCTGGTCTGCAGCTCGATGACGACACTTGGTTAAGAGCGCGGAGCTGGGCCCTCTGGAAAGCGGCAATTGTTCGAGCAGGGATTTCGAACACGAACGCCGTTGAAAGGGCCACAGCAGCAAACACGATCATTCAAATTGTGTCCGATCATTCGGCGGATGGGAATCTGACGCAATAAGGTTGATGCTATCGATCGCGCGTTACGTCGACCCTTTGGGCTTGCGATAATAAGCGGTCAATAACGTCCTGCTTCGCCAAGGCTTTTCGCACTCGCCCTTTTAATTGCGACACTTCGCCATCCATCGCCATGGCCTGGGCGACCATTTGCGTCGCTTTGCGGATGCGAAGAGCGTGGGCCGCCTCGGCGGCGATAAAATCCTGGGCGGTTAAGGATTCCGGCGCAATCGCCTCCAATCCACTCGGCGCGGCGCGCAGCGATTCGGCCTCGTCCAGCAGCTTTTGCCGCCGCGCAT
>CAYWWL010000138.1:3490-3943 GCA_964461925.1 uncultured Caulobacterales bacterium
ATTATACGCCCCAATCAAGCGGCTTGGCCTTGGTGCGCATCTCTTCGGCGAAGTGAATCGCGGCGGCGACGGCGGCGTAGTGCTCGCGTTTGATCTCCTCGCCGACTTCCACCAATTCGAAGATCGAGCGCGTGGTCGGCGGATCGCGCCGGATCGGCACGCCGTTCTCGGCGGCGATCTCGCGGATCCGTTTGGCGACTTCGTCGACGCCTTTGGCGACGCAGACCGGCGCGCCGCCGTCTTCGCGATTCCATTTGAGCGCCACGGCGTAGTGGGTTGGGTTGACCAGGACCACGTTCGCCTCGGGCACTTCCAGCATCTGATTGCGGGTCGCCGCGTCTCGGGCGCGATCGCGCCGCGCTTGGCGTAAATACGGATCGCCTTCGTTCTCTTTGTGCTCTTTCTTCATCTCTTCGAACGACATGCGCTGGCGTTTGGCGTGTTCGGCCCGAC
>CAYWWL010000138.1:3975-5820 GCA_964461925.1 uncultured Caulobacterales bacterium
GATGATCACCGCGGCGCCCGTGAACAAAGACAAGAGATAGAGCGACTGACCGAATAGGATCGATCCCAACGGTCCCGGCTGCAACGCCGCCAGGCCCGGCAAGGTCGGAAATTTCTGCAAGAATGCGATCCCGGCCACCACCAGCACGAGGGACAATTTCAAAAAGCTGCGGACGAATTCAGCGACGCCGCGCGGTCCGTATTTGTTCTTGGCGTTGGTCGCCGGCGACAGGCGCGAGAATTTCGGCTCCAATTTCGACGGCGCGAACACGACGGCGTTTTGGGCGAACAAGGACGTGAGCACGGCGACCGCGGGAAACGCGATCAAGGGCACGATGGCCAGGCCGACCGCGACGCACGCCTCGAAAATGGCGTCGCCGGAAAATCCGTCGCCGATAAAATAGTCCGGCCGGGCGATGAACGCCTTCAACCGCGACGCGGCCATGTCGATGCTGGCGGCGCCGACGGCGATCAGGCCGACGATGAAGCCGACATAGGCGGCGGCGGTGTGGGCCTCGCTGGAGACCGGGATGTCCCCTTTCTCGCGCGCTTTGTCGAGCTTTTGCTGCGAGGCCTCGAGTGTTTTTTCTTCATCCTGGGACGGATCTTCAGCCATGCGCCGCCTCCCTTACGTTCCGAACGGCAAGATCATCCGGAACTGCTGGTCCCAGGATTGATACCATTGCTGGAGGATGAAAGGCGCGCTCACGGCGAGGAGCAAGAGCCCGGCGCCGGTGATCGCCGGCGCGCCGACGAAGGCCACCATTAATTGCGGCATGGCGCGGTTGGCCGCGCCGATGATCATATTATAGCCAAGACCCAAGGCGACGAAGGGCGCGGCCAAGGAAAACGCCAAGGCGAACGCGGCGCCGCCGCTTTCCGCCACCCACAGGGCGATGTCTTCGACGAAGTCCAACTGGCCGAAGGCGAAGACCTCATAGGATTGAATGAACAGGCCCACCGCTTCGAAATGCAGGCCGAAGGACAGCGCCAATGCGATGCCGGCGAAGGTCAACACATTGGCGATCGGGGTTTCGGTGTCGTTGGCGAGGTTCTGGCCGAACAGCTGCGAGATCGACGCGTTCTGGGCGATGATCGCGCCGGCGAGCTGCAAGGCGAAGATCATGATCCGGAACGAAATCCCGAGCGCCAGGCCGATCACCGCTTCGGCGAACACCACTTGGCCGAACAACGCGATGCCGAGGTCCGGCGCCATTGGCGGGCGCACCGCGGGAATGACGACGATGGCGATGGCGGCGGCGGCGGCGAGACGCACCCGCACCGGCACGGTCTGTTCGCCGATGCCCGGGAGAAAGAACACCATCCCGGAGACCCGCGCGAACACGGCGAAGGCGGCGCCGGCTTCGGCGCTCGCCATGCCGATCAACGGCGCGAGGAGATCGAACAGGGCTTGCACTAGGCGACGCCGAGCAAGGACGGACGCACGTCGCGGCCAAGCTCTTCGAACGACAGCACCGGATTGCGCACGCCTTTCGCGCTCAAAATGGTCTGCAGGAAGCGCCGGCGCGTCGCGCCGATGACGATCGCCGGATACGCGCCCTTTTGCGCGGCGTCGTTGAGCTTATCCTTGATCGACGAGGCCAAGCGATTGAACTCCGACGGCGGCAGCGCGATGGTCGCCTTGCCGTCTTCGGTCATGGTCTCGTGCTCGGAGAACAAGGTCTCCCATTCCGGCCCCAATTGGATCAGCGGCAGGCTGCCTTCGGCGTCTTTCAGACCTTCGGTGATCTGGAAGCCGAGCCGTTGACGAACATGTTCGGCGATTTGCTCCGGGGTCGAACTGCGTTCGCGGCTTTCGGCGATGGCTTCGAGGATCAATGGCAGA
>CAYWWL010000139.1:0-5813 GCA_964461925.1 uncultured Caulobacterales bacterium
ACCTGGAGCCGCGTATTCATCTCAAGGAAGTAAAACTCGCCGGAAGCAGGATCATAGAGGAACTCGACCGTGCCCGCGTTTTGGTAATTGACCGCCTTAGCGGCGTCGACGGCGGCGGCGCCCATGCGCGCGCGCAGGGCTTCCTCGACCACAGGCGACGGCGCCTCTTCGATGACTTTCTGCCGACGCCGTTGGAGCGAGCAGTCGCGCTCGCCGAAATGCAAGACATTGCCATGGGCGTCGCCCATGACCTGGACCTCAACATGGCGCGCGCCGACCACTGCTTTCTCAATGATCAAGCGATCGTCGCCGAAGGCGCTTTGGGATTCACGTTTGGCGGACTCGATCGCCTCGGCCAATCCATCAGCTGCGTCGACAATCCGCTGACCGCGACCGCCTCCGCCAGCGGAGGCTTTCAGCATGACGGGAAAGCCAATCTTAGTCGCCGCGGCGGTGAGCGCGTCGAGAGATTGATCCTCGTCTTGGTAGCCGGGGATGGTCGGCACCCCGGCTTCGATCATTCGGCGCTTGGATTCCGCCTTGTCGCCCATGGCCGCAATCGCGTCCGCCGGCGGCCCGATAAAGGCGATGCCGGCCTCGGCGCACGCCGTCGCGAAGTCCGCACGCTCCGACAAAAAACCATAACCCGGATGGATGGCGTCCGCTTTGGCCGCCTTCGCCGCGTCAATCACAGCGTCGATGCGCAGATAGCTCTCGCTCGCCGCCGCGCCGCCAATATGGATCGCCTCGTCGGCGGCGCGCACGTGATAGGCGTCGGCGTCGGCGTCGGAGTAAACGGCGATCGTCGTCGCGCCGCGCTCCTTCGCCGTGCGCATGACTCGGACCGCAATCTCGCCCCGATTGGCGATCAGCACGCGTTTGATTTTTCGAACAGCGGACATGGTCTTTATACCTCAGATTCCGTCGAATAAGTTTCCACCCAAGGGGGTTGTTGTTTAGCGGCGAACGCCGCCGCGCCGTCGCGCCCAGCGCCGCGTAGACAGGCGCAGAACGCATCCGCTGCGTCGTCCAATTGATCTTTTTCAATCGCGAAAGCCGCGCGATTCAAAATCGCTTTCGTCGCCGCCAACGCCGCTGGCTCGCAACGACCGATGGCGGTCAGTTGCGCGGCCAGAACCGGGTCAAGGTCGGTCTCGGCGACGACGCTGTCGACAAGGCCTGAGCGAAGCGCCTCTTCTGCGTCAAAGCGCGCGCCGGTCAGCGCCAATCGGCGGGCGTTGAACAAGCCAATCTTGCGCACCACGAAGGGGCCGATCTGGGCGGGCGGCAGGCCCAGCGTCGTTTCCGACAAGGAGAACTTCGCCGTCGCGCCGGCGATGACCACGTCAGACACCGACAAGAATCCCATCGCGCCGCCGAAGGCGGGACCTTCCACAAGACTGATCAAAACCTGAGGCGCAGCGTCCATCTTGCTCAACAGGTCGCCGAACGCTCGATTGCCGGCCCGCACCGGATCTTCCGCGCCTGGCGCCGGCGCCGGCGCCATCAATTGCCGACCGAAGTCTTTGATGTCGCCGCCAGCGCAGAACGCGCCGCCAGCGCCGCGCAGGACCACAGCGCGGACGTCATCTGCCGTCGGAAGATATTCCCAGAGGCTCATCAGGCCGTCGACGATGGCCGCATTCAGCGCGTTTTTCGCCTCCGGTCGATTGAGCGTGACGAACAAGACCGATTGTCGCCGCTCAATCTTCAATTCCGGGATATCGGGAAGCTTCGCCATCGCCGTTTAGCCCCTGTTCGTCTTGCCGGGTAGGATGCCCATATATTTGCAGATGATCGACAACATCACTTCGTCAGCGCCGCCGCCGATGGAGCCTAGTCGTCCGTCGCGATAAGCGCGCGAAACCGGCGTTTCCTCCATGAAGCCCATGCCGCCCCAATATTGCAGGCAGGAATCATTGACTTCGCGGGACAGCCGGCCGGCTTTCAGCTTCGCCATCGAGGCCATCATGGTGACGTCCTCGCCGGACATCATTTTCTCTACGGCGTCCCAAGTGAACGAGCGGAACATCTCGATTTCTGTTTTGAGCTCCGCCATGCGGAAATGGACGACTTGATTGTCGAGGATCGACTGTTTGAAGGCTTTGCGCTCGCTTGTATATTCGATCGTCGCATTGAGGACGTTCTCCATCCCGATAATGCCGGACAGAGCCGCCCAAAGGCGCTCTTCTTGGAACTGCAGCATCTGGTACATGAATCCGGCGCCCTCTTCGCCGATCCGGTAACGCTGCGGCACGCGCACGTCCTCAAAATAGAATTGCGCGGTGTCTGAACTCCGCATGCCAAGTTTTTTCAGCTTGCGCGCGATTTCGACGCCTTCGCGATGTTTGCCGGAATCGTCTTTCAACGGCACGCAGATCAAGGTCTTGTTGCGGTGAGCCTGATCGTCGGACGTGTTGGCGAGCAAGCACATCCAGTCGGCCTGCATGCCATTGGTGGTCCACATCTTGCCGCCATTGATGACGTAATCATCGCCGTCTTTGCGCGCCGTGGTCTTAATCGAAGCCACGTCAGAGCCGGACCCGACTTCCGACACGCCGAGACAAGCGACATAATCGCCGCTGATCGACGGTTTCAGGAAATCTTCCTTCGCCGCGTCCGAGCCAAATTTGCCCAGCGCCGGCGTCGCCATGTCGGTCTGCACGCCAATCGCCATGGGAATGGCGCCGCAATTGATGTGGCCGAGGGTCTCCGCGACCACCGCGCCATACGACCAGTCGAGGCCCATCCCGCCATATTCCTCGGGCTTGGTGACGCCGAGGAGGCCAAGATCGCCTAGCCCCTTGAACACGTCATGCGCTGGGAAAATTTCATCTTCCTCCCATTGGTCGACATAAGGATTGATTTCGGTGTCGATGAATTTCTTCAGCGTATCGCGTAATTGTTCGTGCTCTGCGGTTAATAACATTCTTATTCTCCCTACATGCGTCCAACGCCGAAGACGTTCGGCTTAAGGTCTCGCGCCGATGCTTCGGTCGCGGTGTCGAGGCAAAAGGCCAACATTTTGCGGGTGTCTCGCGGATCGATGAGGCCGTCGTCCCACAGCCGCGCCGTGGCGAACAAAGCGCGGGATTCTTCGTCATATTTGTCGATGATCTGCTGGCCGAGCGCATCGAGATAAGCCGTGTTCGGCTCTTCACCGCGCCGACGCGCGCCTTCTTCGGCGACCACGCGCATGGTTTTCGCCGCCTGCTCCCCGCCCATGACCGAAATGCGGTTGTTGGGCCAAGAGAAAATAAACCGCGGATCGAAAGCGCGGCCGCACATGCCATAATTGCCGGCGCCGAAGCTGGCCCCGATCTGCACGGTGAATTTCGGCACCGTCATATTGGTCACCGCCTGGATCATTTTCGAGCCATGTTTAACGATGCCGCGCTGTTCAGCGTCGGTCCCGACAAGAAAGCCTGTGGTGTTTTGCAGGAAAATCACCGGCGTATCGGACTGGCACATCAGCTGAATGAACTGCGCGGCCTTGGTCGCGCCGTCGGCGTCAATGGGACCGTTATTGGAGATAATGCCGACGCCATGGCCAGCGATCGCCGCTTGGGCGCAAACCGTCGCCGCGCCATAACCCGCCTTGAAGTCGAGAATATCGGATCCGTCGACAATCCGCGCAATATTTTCGCGAACGTCATAAGGAGTGCGATAGTCAGCGGGCGTAACGCCAAGGATCTCTTCCGGGTCATAGATCGGCTCGGCGAAAGAGCGCTTGGCCGAGCCGGCCTCCCATTGCATTTTGCGAACGATCTCTCGGCCAATACGAATGCCGTCCCGATCGTTCTCCGCCATATATTCGGCCGTGCCGGACACATGATAGTGCATTTCTGCGCCACCAAGATCCTCATCGGTGGCGATTTCGCCGGTAGCGGCCTTCAACAATGGCGGCCCCGCTAGAAACACTTTGGTTCGTCCCCGCACGGCCACCACATAGTCCGACAACCCTGTCTGGTAAGCGCCCCCCGCCGTCGATGATCCGTGCACGATGGCGACGATGGGACATCCCGCCGCGGAAAGTTTGGCGAGATTGGCGAATGTTCGCCCGCCCGCCACGAACATCTGCGCTTGCCGGAACAGATTGGCGCCGGCGCTTTCAACCAATTGTACAAATGGCAATTTGTTTTGCAGGGCGATTTCCTGCATGCGCAGGGCTTTCTCGACGCCCATGGGGGTGGCGGCGCCGCCCTTTATGCCGCTATCCGATGCGCTGACGACGCAACGCACGCCGCTGATAAACCCGATGCCGGCGATTCCGCCGCCGCCAAAAATTTGGTTGTCGCCGTCGTCGTCGTCCATCTTGTAGCCGCAGAGGGTCGACATCTCGATGAACGGCGCGCCGCGATCGAGAATCAGCGCCAGCCGCTCCCGCGGCAGCAATTGTCCACGTTTCTGGAATTTTGGTTTGGCGCGCGCCGAGGTTGCGACGATCTTCTCTTCCAGCGCGCGAAATTCCTCGATGAGCGCCAGATGCGCCGAGCGATTCGCCTGAAATTCCTCGGCGTTGACGTCGATCTGAGATTCAAAAACCGCCATTAAACAGCCTCTTCTCCAGTAAAACCTTGTGCACAAGACCCGCTCGTCAGGGCTGAACGACGCAGCTGCGTAGCCCAATTGACAAAAAAGTATGCCTGTACTGTTTTATCGATATGACGGATCAAACAGCAAATCAATCAGAACAAACAGTCGATCTGCTGCGACGGCGCCAAGCGGAAAAAAGCGCTGAAATGCGGCGTCGTGTATAGCAAAGACGGGCTACCACCGCACGACGATTATGCAGATCGTCAAAGCCTGCGGGATCAGCCCCGGCGCATTGCAGCACCACTTCCCCACCAAGCTCGACTTGGTGGCGGACACCGCCGCCTATCTACTCGAAGAGTCGGTCTTGTGGTTCGCGAAGATCAAAGGCGATTTGACCCGCAGTCGCGCCGGCTTCGCTGAAGGCCTGATACGATCCTGGCGCGAACAATTCGCAGGCGAGGAATACGCCGCCCTTTTGGAGATCTTGATCGCCGCGCGCACCGACGAAGATCTAAAGACGCGCGTGACGCCTGCTTTGGACGAATGGCGATTGGCGATCGAGGCGGAGTTGGCCGCCTTGCACCCGGACGGGGCGGACCGCAAAAAGCTCGAAGACATTAGCGTCAACTTGACGATTTCGCGGGCGCTGATGACCGGCCTATTGGTGCATGACAGCTTGCTCGACGACCAAGATCGGATTGAGAAAGTTCTTACCGCTTGGGTTCAGGTCGCGAGCGACGCCGGCGCGCGCAATCAACGTTGACGCCCTGCCCTCAGTCGCGATCGAAGTGGCTGAGGTCAGGAAATCCTTCGCCCAATTCGAGATAATCAGACCACTCATCATTATCCCAAAATCGTTCGTCGACGAGCCAGACCGAGAAGCCTTCCGGCAGCAGGTCCTCGGTCACCGCCAATTGTTCTTGCGGATCCGCCGCGAAAGCGGCGAGGTCAGCGAGATCTTGGCCGGAGAGATCGATCTGGTAGCCAAGCTCAATGCGTTGCAGCGACACCATAGCCGGCGCGCCGCGCCACATGCGCATAGCGAAGTCCAATGGATCCGAGGAGGTCTTCGGACCTGCGTCAAAAGATGGCGCAGCCTTGCCGCCGACCCCATTCACCGCATGGCACAAAACGCACCCTTTGCTTAGAAAAAGTGCGCGGCCGCGTTCTGGATCCATGGTTCGATCCGCCGTCGCCGTGAGCTGCGGCGGCGCTGTTTCTGTCGCAGCTGACAGGGGCGTCGCCTCAACGTCCTGCTCTAGCGGCGCGGCGTTGGC
>CAYWWL010000140.1:0-3169 GCA_964461925.1 uncultured Caulobacterales bacterium
CCCTGTGACGGAGACCGTCACCAAGGTCGACCTTGTCGACTTGCAATTCGCCGTCGCCGAAGGCGAGGCGATCCCATTCGACCAAGACGACGTCACGGTCGAGGGCTGGTCGATCGAAGCTAGGCTCTATGCCGAAGATCCGTCCAAGAACTTTATGCCGCAAACCGGGGACATCGTCGCCCTGGCCGCGCCGTTCTCGCCGGAGATCCGCGTCGACGCTGGCGTGCAGGAAGGCGACAGCGTGTCGGCGTTCTACGACCCGATGATCGCGAAAGTGATTTCCGAGGGCGACACCCGCGACGAGGCGCGTGAACGGCTCGCCACTTTCCTTGAGTCGATGACGATCCTCGGACTAACCACGAATGCGCCGTTTCTCGTCAGTCTCCTCCGCGACGAAACCTTCGCCGCCGGCGACGCCGACATCGCCCATGTGGAGGCGCATCTTGACGCCTTGGCGCCGCCGCCGCCGGCCATCGGGCCGCTTGAGGGCGCGCTCGCGGCAGCGGCGTTGCTCGACGTCGATGGCGATGATCTGTTGACCGGTTGGAATTCGCGCGGCGCGCAGCCGGCGCCGTACTTTCTGGAAGTGGGCGAGGAGACGTTGGAATGCGTCGTCGTCATCGACGGCGCGTCGATTTCCGCAACCCTCGGCGAAGAAACGGCGTCGATCGAAGTCTTGTCGCGTAAGGGCGATGCGGTGCGCTTTCGCAGCGATGGCCGGCAAGCCAGCGCCCTTGTGCGCCGCACCGGCGATACGGTCGATCTGCGGGTCGGCGACGGCCCAACGCGGCGTTTGGTCGACGTGACCTTCGCAGCGGCGTCCGCCGCCGGCGGCGCGTCGGACGACGTGCGCGCGCCAATGGCCGGCGCCGTCACCAGCATCGCCGCGGCGGTCGGCGACGCCGTTGAGAAGGGGCAGACCTTGGCCACTATCGAAGCGATGAAGATGGAGCACCGATTGACCGCGCCGCGAGACGGCGTCGTCAAGGAAGTTTTGGCGGCGGTCGGCGATCAACTCGCCATTCGCGCGCCGATCGTCACTTTAGAACCGGAAGGATAAATCCATGAGCGACAAAGCGATTATCACCTGTGCGGTCACCGGCGTATTGACGGACCCTCGACAGCACCCCGTTCCGGTGACGCCGGAGCAAATGGCGGCGGAAGCGAAGCGCGCTTATGACGCTGGCGCGTCGATCATGCATGTGCATTACCGCCAGCAAGAAGAAGGCATGGGCCATCTCGCCACTTGGGATCCCGCGATTTGCGGCGAAATCAACGAGGCGATCCGTGAAGCGTGCCCCGGCGTCATCATCAACATGACCACTGGCGTCGTCACCGAGGAATACGAATACGTCCTCGACTACCTGCGCGCGTTAAAACCTGAAATGGCGGCGTGCAACGCCGGTACGCTGAATTATCTCAAAACACGCAAGAGCGGGGAGTGGGCCTGGCCGCCGATGACGTTCCAGAATCCTGTTTCCAAGGTGCAAGACTTCGTCAATGTGATGAAGGAGAACGACATTATCCCGGAGTTCGAATGCTTCGACGTGGGCATTGTGCGCTCGGTCGGCCTTTATATCGAGAACGGCATGACCGATGTCGCCGATTATAATTTCGTGATGGGCGTCGCATCGGGCATGCCAGCGGATCCGGACCTGCTGCCAATTTTGATCAAGTACAAAAAACCGGACATGCACTGGCAGGCGACGGTGATCGGTCGGCAGGAAATCTGGCCGGTGCATCGTAAGGCGGCTGAACTCGGCGGTAATCTGCGCACCGGTCTGGAAGACAGCTTCTATTTGCCGGACGGCTCAAAAGCGGATTCGAATGGCACGATGATCGCCGAGTTAGCGCAATACGCGCGGGACGCCGGCCGTGAGGTGGCGAGCCCGAGCGAGGCGCGGGCGATGCTCAATCTAGCGGCCTAGAGCCCGCTTCGGCGCGGCGAGAAGAGGCTTCGCCGCAATAGCTTGAAAGGAGAGTGGAAATCTGCCGATTTCCACTTGCGTCGGTGGCGCCAACCTGTTACCGACCCGCTTTCAAATTCCCTGCCGCCTAGAACAGGCGGCCTCATGAAAAGGCGTCGTGGCCAGGATCGCGCATTTGCGGCGGCCGGTCATGAAGGACAACCAAAAGGCGAGCTGACATGGCGGTACCTAAGCGGAAAGTAACCTCGGCGAAGCGCGGCATGCGTAGAGCGCACGATAGCATCGGCGCAGACGCTTATATCGAAGATAAGGACTCCGGCGAACTGCGTCGGCCGCATCATATCGACCTCAAGACCGGCAAATATCGTGGCCGGCAAGTGCTCGAGCCGCGCGACGACTAAGCGAGGCTGGCGGCGGACATTGGACCGTTACGCACATGCGAAGGAACGAACGGCGCCCCAGGGCGTCGTTTTTTTTGGGGCGGCGCGCCTTCGGGAGAACTTAGGTTTGCCACAATTCGTCATTAACGGTTAGATTGGGCAGATAGGGGCGTGCGTGAGCCAGGGCGGCGACGCGCATAGAAAACCAAACCGCGTCTTACGCGGCGATGGGGGTATTGATGGGAAAACCACTACTGTATTTTAAGCTCGTGGTCGTCGGGCTGCTATTGGCGGGGTGCGAGACTTACGGCTATGAGCCGGCGTTCACCTATTGCGACAATCAGGCCGAGGCCTGCTATCGCAGCTGTGAGCGGTATGAAACCGAGCAAGGCTATGTCGCCTGCCAGAACGATTGCAGCCGGCAGACCGATCGCTGCTTCGATCAGGCCTATGACAACAATCGGTACGCCAGCTATCCTAGCCGCACCGCCTGGTATGGTCGCTACGGATCTTGGTATCCCGACCTAGGCTATTATTTCAGCATCGATATCTTCAATCGTTACGGCTACCGCAAGCCGTACGCCGGCCGCTATCGGACGCTGAAATATGATCCGTATGCACGCCGCCGGACGGCGCCGGTGCGACGCGCTACCCGTCGTGCGCGGACCCAAGACGCTTATCGCCAGGGACGTCAGGATCAACGCCGTATCGACAACCGGCGTGCGAATGAACGCGCCGCGGACCGTCGCCGCGTGCAAGAGCAACGCAATCGCGCGCGTCGCAATCAAGTCCGTCGCAATCGCGCAACGCCGGTTCCGGCGCAGCCGCCGCGTTCGCAGCCGCCGAGACGCTCGCAGCCGG
>CAYWWL010000140.1:3269-5781 GCA_964461925.1 uncultured Caulobacterales bacterium
CGGTCGCCGAGACGGTCGCAGCAGCAGCAAAGGAGCCAACCGCCGCGTCAGTCGCAACCGGCTCAGCGCAGTCAGCCAGCGCAAAGCCAGCCAGTGCGTCAAACGCCGCGGGCGACTCCGCCGTCAGAACGCCGCCGTCCCGGCGCGCCGAAAGACGATCTCAAAGACCGCGACTAGAACCTTCTGGCGCAATCGAAAAAGGACGCCGCCTCGGCGTCCTTTTTTGCATCTGAAGGCGCGGCTTGTGGCGTCGCCCCGGATAGCGCTAGTCAACATCCCCATCTGCTTGGAAGGGTCATCCATTGCCAATTTCAAAACTATTCCAGTCGAAAACAAAAGGCTCCATTATGCGCGGGTATTCCGCAACGCCGCCCACCATCGATGCGCGCCCCGAGGAAATTACCCAGCATGGCGTGACCCGGGTCGATGACTATGCGTGGCTGCGCGACGAAAAATGGCAAGACGTGCTGCGGGATCCGTCAACATTAAGTCCCGAAATCGGCGCTGCATTGGCGGCGGAGAATCAATACTATGAAGCGGCGTCGTCGCATTTAAGCGATCTTCGCGAGACGCTCTTCGAGGAAATGCGTAGCCGGATAAAAGAGGACGACATGTCGCCGCCGGCGGCGGACGGCCCATACGAATATTATTCCCGCTACAGAAAAGGCGGCGAGTACCCCGTGTTCGCTCGACGTCCTCGCGGCGGCGGCGAAGAAGAAATGCTCTATGACGGCGACGCGGAGCGCGGCGGTTCGACGTTCTTTGAAATCGGCGCCGTGGAGCATAGCCCAAACCATGAATTGATCGCCTATTCGGCGGATCGCGTCGGCTCGGAATATTTCGAAATCCGACTTCGGCGCGCCGGCGCGGCCGAAGATCTCGACGACGTTGTGGCGAACGCCGATGAAGACATGGTCTGGGCTGCGGATTCTAAGTCGTTCTATTATGTCGAGCGCGACGAAAATCAACGTCCGCGCCGGGTGAAGCGGCACGGGGTCGGCGCTCCGGCGACCGATGACGAAATCGTCTATGAAGAAACTGATGAGTCCTATTTCCTCGGCGTTGGGCAAACCCAGGATCAACGCTATGTGCTGATCAGCTCGTCCAAAGCGACGTCGAGCGAGGTGCGGTTTTTGCCGTCCGACGCGCCGAACGGCGCCAAGCCGACGTTGATCGCCGCTCGCGAGGCCGATCTGTTGTACTCAGTCGAGCATCACGACGGTCATTTCTATGTCACCACCAACGCCGACGGCGCGGTTGACTTCAAAGTAATGAAAACCGACGTGACAACGCCGGCGCGGTCGTCTTGGAGCGAATGGCTGAAAGCGAAGCCCGGTGTCCTGCGCAAAGGCGTGTTGCCGTTCAAATCAAAGGTCGTGCGCCTTGAAAGCGAAAACGCATTGCCGCGTTTAGTGGTCGCCGATTGGAACTTGAAAAAAGAGAAGGTGATCTCGTTCGACGAGGCGGCCTACGCTTTGGGCTTGTCGCCAGGGTATGAATACGACACCGACACGTTGCGCTTCGTTTATGAATCGCCAACGACCCCGAGCGAGGTTTTCGATTATGATATGAAGTCGGGCAAACGGACGCTGATCAAGCGCACCGAACTGCCGCGCGGCCACGATAAGTCGCTTTATGTCGTCGAACGCTTCACCGCCGAATCCCATGACGGCGCGAAAGTGCCGATTACGGTGCTTCGGCTGAAATCGACCAAGCTGAACGGCTCGGCTTCCTTGTTCCTGTACGGCTATGGCAGCTACGGCATTTCGACGCCGGCGACGTTTAACGCCCGCATTCTGTCGCTTGTCGATCGCGGCATGGTCTACGCCATCGCCCATGTGCGGGGCGGTGCGGACCTCGGCCGTCAATGGTACTTGGAAGGGAAACTGGGAAAGAAAGAGAACAGCTTCCTTGACTTCACCTCGGCAGCGGCGGCGTTGCATAAGAAGAAGTACGCCGCGCCGGAAAAGACCGTGATCTTCGGCGGGTCGGCCGGCGGACTTTTGGTTGGCGGCAGTCTCAATCTGCGTCCAGAGCTGTTCGGCGGCGCCATCGCCGCGGTGCCGTTCGTCGACGTCTTGAACACGATCTCTGACGCAAGTCTGCCCTTGACGCCGCCGGAATGGTCCGAATGGGGCGATCCTATACAGGACAAAACGGCCTTTGAGACAATCGAGCGCTATTCGCCGTACGATAATATCCAAACCAAGAAGCCCTATCCGCCGATCCTCGCCACCGGCGGCATCGCCGATTACCGGGTGACCTATTGGGAACCGGCGAAATGGGTGGCGAAAATGCGCGCCAAGGCGTCAGGCGGCCCGTTCTTTTTACGGATGGATATGGGCGCTGGCCATGGCGGCGCGGCGGCTCGGTTCGAGCGCTTGAAAGAATACGCCGAATACTACGCTTTCGCCCTTGACGTGGTCGGTCAGGTGGACCGTCGTCCCGTGGAGCACGGCTAGGCGATAGCGGGAATTTCGCGCGCGCGCTTGCCAATTCGGGCAATTGCGAT
>CAYWWL010000141.1:0-5759 GCA_964461925.1 uncultured Caulobacterales bacterium
CCACGCCGGGCCTAGATTGCATCGGCGAATGCGTCGACGGCACAGGCTGGCTCGGCGGCTATAATTTCCAATGGGCGTGGTCAAGCGCCGAGGCCGCGGCCGAAGCCATCGCCAAAAAAGCCTACGCCTGAGGACTGTCAGTTCGATGGCGGGATCGTCGCTTGATCGTTCAACGCCCAGTCATAGTCATAATCGTCAATGCCGTTGACGCCGTCCAAGCGCGCAGCCAAATCGTCATCGGCATAGAGGCGAATATGATCGATCGCCGATTGTTCGGAGCCGCCATAGTCGCTCTTATACCAACCGAATATCTTCGACACGTCGAGATCGCCGTCATCGTCGAACGAAACGCCTTTCGGCGAATTGACGAAGGCGCGCGCGGCGGCGGTGAGCTGATCGTCGAGCCGAGCGCCGTCATAGGCGACGACGGCGAGATTGGGGCAACTGATAGCGGCGCAATTAAGCGCATAATGGATCCTCGGGTCCTGGTAGACGACGCGGACGATCTTGTGTTCGATGTCGCCAAGGCTGAGATCCACGTCGATCACCCGGGTGCGTTCCTCAGCCCAGGGACCGTCAATCTTGCGGATCGATTCCACGGGATAGTTCTCTAGAATCAAGCGCACAGTAACGGCGTTATAGAGATTGATCCAAAACGCGAGCTGCTCGTCGCGATTAAGCGTACGCGGATCGATTGCTTCCAACCGGTCGATATAGGCTTCTAGCGACGCGCGATCCTCGTCAGTGACGCCGGCATAGTCAACGCGATGGTCGCCCGCCTTGTCCGCAGCGACATAAGTCGACAAAAAATCGTCCCACGCCGCGTGGTCGACGAGAATCTCCGAGTCCGGCGTCCATTGGGCGAAGACCGGATCGACAACCGCATCCGGGTCGGGAATGAACTGCCGTTCGATCCATAACGGCGCGGCCGCCGTCGCGCTGACGCCGCATGCGATCGCCATGGCCATCGCCAGAATTGTTCGTCGCGCCATGGGCTCGCTCCATCAAGACCTCACGCTTTCTGCGTAATAGGCCCTTGCATACGGTCGAATGCGCTCGCGAACAATTAACAAACAAGTGACCGGCGCAACGCGGCGGCGAAGCTCTTAGTCGCCTTGGCGGGAGCGATGTTCAACGTCGATATCGTACGCCGCCATCGCCGCGAGGGTGACGATGTCCACCACCCGGGCGCCGACTTGCACGATCTGCACCGGCTTTTCCAGGCCGATCAGAAGCGGCCCAAGCACGGTGGCGCCGCCAATCTCGCCGAGCAATTTGGTGGAGATCGACGCCGAATGAAGCCCAGGCGTCACCAAGACATTGGCCTCGCCGGAGAGCCGTGAGAACGGATACACTTCACGGAAGGTCGGGTTCAAAGCCATACGCGGGGTCATTTCCCCTTCGTATTCGAAATCGACGTCGTCCATCGAGTCGAGCACCTTCACCGCTTGGGCGGCGCGGCGGGAATGGGGCGTATCCGGATTACCGAAATTGGAATAGGAGATGAACGCGACTTTCGGCGTATCGCCAAACCGCATCGCCGCGTGGGCGACTTGAACGGCGATCGCCGCCATGTCCTCTCCTGACGGCAATTCCGCGATATTGGTGTCGGCGACGAACAATGTCCGACCCTTGGCCAGAATCACCGACACGCCGATCAATCGCTCCTGCGGCCGCGGATCGAGGGCCAGGCGAATATTGTTCAACGCCACGTCAAAGTGCCTTGTCACGCCGGTGACCATGCCGTCCGCGTGCCCCATGGCCACCATGCAGGCGCCGAAGACGTTGCGGTCGGTGTTGACGAGCCGCTGCACGTCTCGGCGCAGATAGCCGCTTCTCTGGAGTCGATTATAAAGGTATTCTGTGTACGCAGGATTGTCGTTGGAAAGCCGGGCGTTATGAATCTCCAGCTCGGTGTCCGCCGGCAGACCGGCCGCCGCGAGATTGGCGCGCACTGTTTCTTCGCGGCCGATCAGCACCGCTTTGCCAAGGCCTTCTTGCTGGAACGCATAAGCGGCGCGGATCACGGATTCGTCTTCGCCTTCGGCGAAGACAATGCGTTTCGGGGTCTCGCGGCCACGCAAGGTGGCGTAGATTTTCTGCAAGAAGGAGGCGGACGGATCGGTCCGCGCGGCCAGGGTTTGCTTATAAGCGTCGAGATCGGTGATCGGTCGCCGTGCGACGCCGGTGTCGGTCGCCGCCTTCGCCACCGCCGGCGGAATTTCGGAGATCAATCGCGGATCGAATGGGGTCGGGATGATATAGCCCGGACCATATTTCAAGCGCTTGCCATAAGCGGCGGCGACCTCGTCCGGCACGTCCTCGCGCGCCAGTTTTGCGAGCGCCTCAGCGCAGGCGATCTTCATTTCCTCATTGATCGTCCGCGCTCGAGCGTCGAGGGCCCCGCGGAAGATGTAGGGGAAGCCAAGCACGTTATTGACCTGGTTCGGATAGTCCGACCGGCCCGTGGCGATGATCGCGTCGTCGCGCACTTCGCGAATTTCCTCAGGCAGGATTTCCGGCGTCGGATTGGCCATGACGAAGATGATTGGGTTTTTGGCCATGGATTTGACCATGTCCTTCGACACCGCGCCGGCGACCGACAGCCCAATGCAAACGTCGGCGCCGTCCATGGCCTCGGCCAAAGTGCGCTTGTCGGTGTCCACCGCATGGGCCGAACGCCACTGATCCATGCCGTCGGGCCGCCCCTTATAGAGGACGCCCTTGCGGCCGCAGACCAGCACATTGTCATGGGATACGCCCATGGCTTTGAACAGGCTGACCACCGACAGGGCCGCCGAACCTGCGCCGGAAACGGCGACTTTCGCGTCGGCGATCGACTTGCCGGCGATGTCGAGGGCGTTGATGAGGCCCGCCGCGGCGATGATCGCAGTGCCGTGTTGGTCGTCATGGAAGACCGGGATGTCCATCTCTTCTTTCAAGCGCTGCTCGATGATGAAACTGTCCGGGGCTTTGATGTCCTCGAGATTGATCCCGCCAAAAGCAGGGCCAAGATATTTGACGCAATTGATAAAGGCTTCCGGGTCGCTGGTGTCGACCTCAAGATCGACGCTGTCGATGTCGGCGAAGCGCTTGAACAGGACCGACTTGCCTTCCATCACCGGCTTCGACGCCAGCGGGCCGAGATCGCCAAGCCCCAGAATGGCGGTGCCGTTGGAGATCACCGCCACCATATTGCCCTTCGAGGTATAATCGTAAGCGCAATCAGGATCGTCGGCGATCGCCTTCACTGGCACGGCGACGCCCGGCGAATAGGCCAAAGCGAGGTCCCTTTGGGTCGCCATCGGTTTCGTCGGCGTAATTTCAAGCTTGCCCGGCTTGCCTTGGCTATGGAAATCCAGGGCCTGTTGATCGGTGAATTTCTGCGTTTCGTCGTCCATCGGTCCGCCTTCTTGTCGTCTTCTGCCGGGCGGGCGCGCCCGGGGACGTGATCTGGCATCTATGCGTGAGCCGCCCCTAGCCTGCAATGACAATCCCGCGAGAATGGCCGAATTTTGATCAGTTTCGGCGCCATGGCGCGGTTGCGCTCGCCCCCGCGATTACCTACCTGTTGGACGCAATCATTGAGGGCCGCGCATGTACATCCAGACCGAAGACACCCCGAACCCGCAATCAATGAAGTTTCTGCCCGGCCAAGACGTGCTTGGCGCCGGCGCGCTCGGCATGGATTTCCCGACCATTGAATCAAGCGGCGGCTCTCCCCTGGCCCAAGCGCTATTCGAGATTGACGGCGTGCTCGGCGTCTTTCTTGGCGCGGATTTCGTCACGGTCACCAAGACCGAAGCGGTCGAATGGCTGCACATTAAACCTTCCGTACTCGGCGCGATCGCCGATCACCTCGCCGCTGGCCGGCCGGTCGTCCTTGACGGCGAGCAAAGCGACGCTGCGCCGGCGACGCCATTGGAGGATTATGAGGGCGAAGACCGCGAAGTGGTCGAACAAATCATCGAGCTGATCGACACGCGGGTGCGTCCGGCGGTGGCCGCGGACGGCGGCGATATCGTGTTCAAGCATTATGAACCGCGCACCGGGGTCGTCTTCCTGTCGATGCACGGCGCCTGCGCCGGCTGCCCGTCGTCGACCTACACGCTGAAGGCGGGCATTGAGAACATGTTGAAGCACTACGTGCCTGAAGTGGTGAAAGTCGAGCCGGTCGCCTAGCCGGCGTTCGGCGCCCTCTCGCCGCTGATATCGTCCTGCGCCCGCCGCGCGGTGTCTCCCTGCGGACCTTGTCTCGCCCATCGTCGCCGTCTTGGTAATTGGCTCGCACGGCAGTAAAAGCATTGCTCGCCGCGTCGATGTCCCGCCAGCATCGGGCCTGGTCCAGGCCTTGATTTCAACCCACAGCGTGCTTGAAGCGATCGGCGAAGACACGCAGTAATGCGGACTGTACGAACACAGCGCAGGGACGGCCGGCGGGCGGTCCTGACGCCGCGCCTGAAAGGAACCGCGAACCATGTCTGACAAAATGATCAATGACGAAGCCCTTGATCTTATTTTCCGCGAGGCGCGCACCCGCAATGGCTGGGAAGAACGGCCAATTTCGGAGACCCTGATCCAGGCCGTCTACGATCTCACCAAGTTCGGCGCGACCTCGGCGAACTGCTCGCCAGCGCGTTTCGTCTTCGTCGTTTCTCGAGAAGCGAAAGAACGCCTCAAGCCGCATCTGCTGGAAGGCAATGTCGAGAAGACCATGACCGCGCCCGCATGCGTTATCATCGGCCACGACATGACGTTCTATGAACGCTTGCCGGAGCTGTTTCCGCACACCGACGCGAAAAGTTGGTTCGTCGGCAATGACGAGCTGATCGCGGAAACCGCGTTCCGCAACGGCACCCTTCAGGGGGCCTATTTCATGATCGCGGCGCGGGCGCTCGGCCTCGATTGCGGTCCAATGTCCGGCTTCAACAAGGATGGGGTCGACGACGAGTTCTTCCATGGCACGCCGGTGAAATCGAACTTCCTGTGCAATATTGGCTACGGAACCGAAAAGGACCTGTTCCCGCGCAGCCCACGCCTGGCGTTCGACGACGCTTGCAGCATCGTTTAGAGCGAGGCTCATAACGCCGCGCCCGTGAGGCTTTGCCGTTCAAATTCTTCCCATGGGAAATACGGCCCCGGATCGGTGCGGCGGCCGGGGTCGAGCCGGGCGTGGCTGACCACATGGCGTAGATTGGGATATTTACCCCAGGCATAGCGGACGATCGCCGCCGTCGCCGCCACTTGCCATGGCGAGAAGCGATCGACGCCCGCCGACCGCGGCCGTTGCCGATTGACGATTTCAACCCCTAGCGAGACCTGATTTAGCCGCGTCCGCCCGGCTAGCACGCCGTCATGGCGGCAGCGATTTCGGACGTGCCAGGCCGAGCGACGCTCCGGCGCCGTGGCCCAGACATAGCGGCCATGGGCGGCTTCGTTCTCGTCAGGCACCAACCAATGGAAGCTCGCCCGACGCGCCTGCATGACGGAGAAAGCGCCCCGGGAGGAAACCCCGGCGGTGGCGTGAATGACCACCAGGGACACCTCGCGGATCGGGTCGCCCGCCCGGGTGGAGGTGCAGGACGGCCACGCCGCCCGCGCGCCTGGGAACCAGCGTTCGGCCAAGGGCGTCGGCTCCGGTCGCCGTTCGCGCGGCAGATCGAAGTGATATAGGCGAGGGTCGCCGCCCTCGCCGGTCCCCCCAGCGGACCATGACATAGACTTTCCTTTTGCAGCATGTGCGCGTCGATGCAGGTCCA
>CAYWWL010000142.1:0-5719 GCA_964461925.1 uncultured Caulobacterales bacterium
TTCCGTTGGTGGGCTGACGGAATTCGCCGCCGGCAACAAAGCGGTGCTGATCCGAGGCAAGGGCGAAGAGCAAAAATCCTATCGTCTGAAACTGGACGACCTGCTTCGCAAGGGAAGCATTTCGGCGAACGTGGCGGTTCTGCCGGGCGACGTGATCTTGATCCCGGAAAGCCTGTTCTAGGTCGACGGGACCGCCCGCCGCCCGCCAATGCGACGCCATGACGGCATGAGGACTTTTAGTTGTGTACGATTTTTCAAACCTTCCTCGCCCTGTAATCCGCTATGGCGTCGGCCTATGGCGTCGTCGTTGGGTGATCGCCGGCGTCGCCTGGGCGCTGGCCCTCGGCCTTTGGTTCTTGATCTGGCTGTTGCCGGATAAATACGAGGCCCGGGCCCAGGTCTATGTGCAGACCGAGACCGTGCTCGATCCGGTGATGAACGGCGTCACCGCGCGGCCGAATTACGAACGCCGCGTCGAAGTGATGCGCAATCAGCTGCTGACCCGGCCGAACGTCGAAAAAGTGATCTACCGCTCGGGCCTCGACTCGTTGATCGAAGGCGACACGCCGATCGCCCGAGCCGCAGCCCTTGAAGGCTTGACCAATTGGGTCTCCAACACCATCGACATCGAAAGCCCGCAGGAAATGTATTTCGTCATCCGTTATCGGTTCGGCGATCCTGTGATCTCTCGCAATGTGGTCGATGAACTGGTCAATCTCTTGATCGAGCAGGACCTCGGGGCGGGGCTGACTGAAAGCCAGGAGGCGCGCACCCGGCTCGACTCTCAGATCGCGTCCTATCTGGTGCGCCTCGACGAACGCCAGCGGGCGATCAACGACTTCCGTCGTCTTCATGCGGATGAATTATCGGTGATCGAAAGCCGCGAGCGCCGGCGCGAGCAATTGAGCAGCGACCTCTCGCGCACCGCCGAGCGCTTGTCCTTGGCCGATCAACAAGTGGCGGCTCTGCGGACCGCCTTGTCGACGACGCCGCGGCGCACGTCGGGCGACGAGCTCGACCAATTGCGGGTGCGCTTGGCCTCCTTGCGCAGCCAATACAATGAAAGCCATCCGGACATTCAGATGACCCAGGCGCGGATCGAGGAACTGACCTCGGGAAGCGCCAATAGCTTGCCGGAAAACCCCGAATATCGGCGCATCAATCTCGATTTACGCGCCGCTGAAGGCGCCGCAAAGGGCCTTGCTGAGCGCTTCGCGGCGTTGCAGGCGGAGGAGGAGTCGCTGGCCTTCACCATGGGGCAAGCGCCGGCGGTGATGTCGAACCTGTTGCGGCTGCAGCGCGACTTCGAACAGACTCGCAGCAATTACGAAGATCTCACCAATCGACGCGAGCGCTTGTCCTTGACGGAGAACTTGAGCGCTGGCGGCAAGGGCGTCGAATATCATGTCTATGAGCGCCCGCAGACGCCGATCCGGCCGGTCTCGCCGCCGCGCTTAGTGTTTATCCTCGCCGCGGTGGTCATGGCCTTTGGCGGCGGCGCGGCGATGGCCTTGCTGCTCACGTTTTTGGGGAAAAGCTTCAGCCAAACGAGCGAATTACAAGAACTCTACGGCCTGCCAGTGCTCGGCGGGCTGAGCGAAGTGACCACCGCCGCCGTCGCCCGGCGCCGGGTGCGCGACTATACTGCGTTTTCCGGCGCGGTGGTCGGCTTGCTGGCGATGGCCGGCGCGTACGTCTATATCGAGGTGTTCCGCCTGCCGAGCGCCTTGCCGAACGTCGCCGCGGCGACCCAAGGCCAAGACGGCGCCCAATCTGCAACAAATCAAGACATCGGCACGCGATTGCGGGATGGCGATGGGGAAGATGTGCGTAAATGGGACTGATTGAACGATTAGCGTCGCAATCGCCGACGAAAAGCGCGGACAAGCCCGCTACGGGACCGACATTCGCATTGTCGCCCGAGCGCTTGCGCGAGCTTGGCGTGTTCACCTGCGAAGGCGCGTCGCAACGCCAAACCCTCGAATTGCGCGCCGTGAAACGCAGCCTATTGAAGCGGATCGGACGCCTGCATGGCCGCGCCGCCGCCGCCGGCCGCGGCCGCGCGTCGAACCTCGTCATGACCACCTCGACCCGCCCGGGCGAGGGCAAAACCTTCACCACGCTCAATCTGGCGTTGAGCTTCGCGCTTGAGGATCACCAACCGGTGTTGTTGATCGACGGCGACACGATGCGGCCGAAAGTGCGCGGGTATCTTGATTTGCCCGTGGGCGACGGCCTCACCGAGTGTCTGGCGGACCCGTCGATGGATCCGCGGGAGATCGCCTGGCGCGCCGAATCGGCGCCTCTAACGGTATTGGGCGAAGGGCGCCGCCATGGCGGTTCGATCGAATTGCTCACCGGCCCGGACGCGCGGCGGTTCTTCGCAAAACTATCCGCCGATTGGCCGGATCATTTGATCCTCATCGACGCGCCGCCCATGCTTGCGACGACCGAAGCATTCGCTCTGGCGCGATATGTCGATGAAGTGGTATTTATCGTCGAAGCCGACGCCACGCCGGAGCCCGCCGTGACCGTCGCGCTGGACGAATTGGTCGACGTCAACCCGAACACGAGCCTGGTGCTCAATCGGTGTTTGGCGCCGGGAGGGGGGAGCCATTACGGCTCCTATGAGATATACGAACGCACGCCGTCCGCGCCGGCTGAAGACACGGCTGTCGAACAGGCCGACGCGGAGACAGCGAGGGGGCGATCATGACGATGACCAAGGACACATCCAATCGGCGGACGACGACGTTGCGCAAAAGCGCGCTTGCTGCGATCTCCACTGGCGCAATCATCGCGTCGGGCGCCGTCGCCGTCGCTCAGATCGACGACAATCCGTCGCCGCCCCTGACCCTTAAGACTAATTATCTCGGTTACGCCGCTAGCGTCAGCCCGCGGGTCGGTTATTCGGACAATATCAATCTTGCGCCGAACGGCCTCGAGGAAGACGAAATCATCGGCTCGGTGTTTTTCTCCGGCAACGCCGTGGTCTCCACCAAAGCGTTTACCGGGCTGATTTCCGGCGATCTCGACTTCTCCTATTTGACCGATCAAGAGGACTTCAACGTCAACCAGCGGATTTCCGGCGCCGGCACGGCGACGATTTCTGAAAACCTCGCCTATTTCGACGTGTCCGGATCGACCTCGCGGCAATTGATTGGCGACAACGCCCGTTTCTCGCAAAACTTAAACGCCGCGCGCAACGAACAAGTGGGCGTGCACAGCTTCTCCTTGTCGCCGTTCTTGAACCGTCAATTTGAAAACGGCTCCGCGGCGGAACTGCGCTATCGCTTCACCCAGGTCTTCGTCGACAATGGCGGCCCCAACCCGATCGCCGCCGCGCTCCCCGACTCGCGCTCGCAACAAATCGCCGCCAAGTACGACACTGGCGACCGCTTCGATCGCGTGAAACTAGGCCTCACCGCCATTGGCACGCGGGTCGAAGAATACGACGCCGCGCTGATTCCCGACCTTGAATACGATCACGGCTATCTGGTCGCCGACCTGCAAGTGGAGCTGACCGACAATATCGCGTTGGCGGGATCGGTCGGGGTCGACGAATTCGACTCCGACGCGTCGGAGTTCTTCTTCCCCGCCGAACGTCTGTCGGAGATGAATTGGACCGCCGGGGTGATCTTGTCGCCGAGCCGGCGCACCTCGTTGGAAGTGCGCTATGGCGAGCGTTTCGGCGAATCCTATTTCAGCGGCAACCTGCAATATAAATTGTCGGACCGGGTTCGGTTCAGCGCCAACGCCGGACGCGACTTCCGCACCCGCGCCCAAGCGCTCAGCACGCGCTTCCGAATCTCCCAGCTCTCCGTGTTGGAGCTCGCCGACCAGTTGCGCGAGGGCTACGAGATCGAGCCGGAAGGCGTCATCCAGTCCTTCCTCGACAACCGCAATGGCGGCCAGGCGCAAGTGCTCGGCGTCAGCATTTCGGATTTCGCCAGCGCTAACTTGACCGGCGTCTTCGACCGCACCCGGCTGAGCCTCGGCGCCAGCTACTCCCATGACGACTTTAATTTCCGCACGAATGAAGGCTTCGACGTCGTCGGTTCGGTCGAGCGCGAGTTTTCGCGCCGTCTGAGAGGCTACGCCAACGCGTTTTATCGGTATGCGGACACTGACGTCGATATCGACACCTGCGCGCTTAATCCCGCCGCATTCGGGCTGTCGACGCTTGAGGCCTTGCTCGATCCTGTCGGCGCCTGCACCGCCTTCGCCGGCGTCAACGGCAAGACCAATACGGTCGGCGGCCGCGTCGGCGCGAGCTACCAGATTTACAGAAATCTCGCCGTATTCGGAGAATACGCGCATACGACGAGATTTTCTGAAAATGAACTCCTCGAGTTCGACGAGAACGTCGTGCAAGCGGGCTTAACTTTGGATTTCTAAAATGTACGAGGAGTATTTCGCATTTTCGGGACAGCCGTTTAAGCTGAATCCGGATCCGCGATTCTTTTTCGGCAGCCAAAGCCACAATAAGGCGATGTCCTACCTCCATTACGGCCTGCGCCAGGGGGAGGGGTTCATCGTCATCACCGGGGAGATCGGCGCCGGCAAGTCAATGCTGATCAGCCATCTGCTCGATCAGGTGGACCGATCCAACGTCATCGCCGCTGACTTGATCACGCCGAACCTGCAGCCGGAAGACCTGCTGCCGCACATTCTCTCCGCGTTCAATATCGAACCCGCCGGCGACGGCGCGGCGGCCGGCGTCGAAGCGTTCGAGGACTATCTGTTCGATCAATTGAACCGCGGTCGCCGGGTTTTGTTGATCGTCGACGAGGCGCAGAACCTGCCGAAGGCGACCTTGGAGGAACTGCGGGTTCTGTCGAACCTCGACTATGAAGGCACGCCGCTGTTCCAGGTGTTCCTGGTGGGCCAGCCGGAGTTCAAGCAAATGGTCGCCGCGCCGGACATGGAGCAATTGCGCCAGCGCATCATCGCCTCTTATCATTTGCAGCCCTTGTCCGAAAAAGAAGTGCGCAATTACGTCGAGCACCGCTTGAAGGTCGTCGGCTGGGACGGACGTCCGGCGATCACCCCCGGCGCCCTGGCGCTGATCCACAAGAACACGTCAGGCGTGCCGCGCAATATCAACAAGCTGTGCAATCGGATTTTCCTGTTCGCCTCGCTAGAAAAAATCAACGAGATCACGTCGGAAGTGGCGCGCGCCGTCATCGCTGATTTGACCATGGAGAACGCCACCGGGGCGCTTGGCGATCTCGCTCGGGACGAGGAAGACGAAGAGGTCGATTTCGAGGCCTATGGCGGCGACGAGGTGATTTTCGACATGGACGCCCCGGCGGAATCCATGCCGCGCCCGGCTGCGCCGGCCTTGCGCCTGGTGTCGAACAGCGGCCAAGCGGACGCGGTGGCGAACGACACCGCCGGCGACGAGCAGGATTTCGCCCATCTGGCGCCGAGCGAACGCGCGCGCTTGGAGTCGACCGCGACGATCGCCGATGCGGCCGCGCCGCGCGCGCCTGAAAGTACGACGACGGATGAAAATGACGGCGAGACGACGTCGGTAGAATCGCAGGCGAGCGACGCGTCGGCTGAGCCGGCCCAAGCGCAGAAGCCGGCGCCGCCGAAAGTCGCGCCCGCGCCGACGCCGCCCGCGAAGAAGCAAGCGGCGAAACCCGCGCCGGCGCCTGAAAAAGACGCCGACAAAGACGCCGACAAAGACGCCGACAAAGACGTCGACAAAGAC
>CAYWWL010000143.1:0-5675 GCA_964461925.1 uncultured Caulobacterales bacterium
ACTCGGAGGCAATGAAATCGCAGGTCCCGGAGTTGCCGGTCCCGGCGTCGCCGGTTCGCCTGGAATGACGGTTTGCGACGACGCGAAGGTCAGGTTGTTGGCGGACGTCACTTCGCTGACTTCGGTCGAGACTTTGACGTTGATCCGGCCCTTGTCGAGCACCAGCGGGGTGAAGCCGAGGCCGACGCCGAATTGCTTGAATTCGATCGTCACCACGTCGTCCTGTTGGTTGATCGGGATCGGATATTCGCCGCCGGCGAGAAAGTTCGCGGATTCCCCGGACACCGCCGTCAAGGTCGGTTCGGCCAAGGTGCGCACCAGACCGATGGTCTCCAAGGCGCGGAAGGTGAGGCCGATGTTCGAGCCATTGGCGCCGATATTGGTCAGCGTGTCGAGGGCGAGGCCCGCGGCCGCGTCGCCGGAGCCGAGGTTAGCGGCGGCGGCGTTCAAGGCGGTGTCGGACAATTGCGCGATGCCGTTCACGTCGATGCCGAGCTCTTTCACGATCGAGCGCTGCATTTCAACGACGCGGACTTTCAGCATGACTTGTTCGCGTTGGCGGATCGACATCAGAGAAATGACTTTCTCCTCGTCGCCGATATAGCGCGCGGCGATGTCCGCAGCGGTGGCGGCTTGGGCGCTGGAGCGCACCGATCCGCGCAGGATCACGTTGTCGTTGACCGCTTCGGCTTCGATTCTGGAATCCGGCATCAGCCGCAGCAACAGATCTTCAAGCGCGTCCATGTCGCGTTCGACCTGGATTTCGAGATTGAGGATCTGCCGGCCATTGGCGTCGAAGAAGAAGGCGTTGGTCTGGCCGACCTTCTTGCCGAGCAAATAAACCTTGCGGGACGAGCGGACCACCGCGTCGACCACTTCCGGCTGCGACACCAAGACGTCGGCCGCCGCGCGCGGCAGATCGACGATCGCCGCTTTGTCAGCTGGCAGAACGATGCTGCGCGAGACGGAGCTTTCGCCGCCAAAGTCGATCTTCGCGCCTTGGGCTTGGGCCAGGGTCGGCGCCAAGCTGGGCGTCAATGCGATCAGCGCACTGCATACGGCGCCGGCTGCGGATCGTAGATTCTTCATCGAGATGATTCCTGACTTCTTCATTTCGCCCCCTCGGCAATTCTATCCGCCTAGGATCTTCCATAGCGGATGACGTCGACGTCGGTCCGCGGTCGGCTTTTGACTGGCGTTTCTGGTTCGAACACGCTGCGCAGCGCGAGACTGATTTGGCCGCGCGAATTGCGCGCCGTGGTGAAATACGTCGCGTCGTCCGGCGATAGCTCCAACGTGGCCGTCGCGCCAGCGATGTGCGGCGTCTCGGCGTTTTCCGAATACATGGCGTCGATCGCCAGCACTTTGACGTTCTCCAACAGAACGCTGAATTCGGTTTCGTCGGTGTCTTGGTTCGGCTCGGTGTAATAGATGTCGACCCGGTCGCCCGGCAGCACGAAGCCGCCCGACGCTGTTTCCGGCGTCACCCGCGTGGTGATCGCGCGCATGCCCGGCGCGAGCACCGCCGACATCATGCCGGAGCTGCCGGCGCGCACGATTTTCGCTTCGATGATCGGTTCGCCTTCGACGATGCCGGTGCGCGCGATCGCGCCTTGCATCTCTTCTTCGTCGATCTGGCCTTCGCGGATATAAGAGTCCGACATCACCTTCTCAGGCCAGTCGACCCAGCGAATGTTCTCCGTCGACAAACGATCGCCGCGCTGCAGAGCGGCGTCGGCCACGAGGACGCGGACCGTCTTCTCTTCGATGCGTTGCACGATCTCGACCGGCTTGTCGGAGCCGCCGCTCATCGCCATGAAAAACGCGACGCCGCCCGCGAGCACAGCGACTAAAAGACCAATTATCCGTGGAGCGTTCATCTTAATCCTGCCGTTTCCTGTCTGTCGTTTCGCCCAGCTGGAACCAATGTTTCCGCTAGTCTCAAATAAAGATCTCAAGAACGCGTTAACCGCGCCTGTTAACCGCCAAAGGCCAGCTTGAAGAATGGCGTTTCAGCGAAGCAATAAACCCCGGCGAACGCGATCGCGACGCCATAGGGCAATTCGTGTTGGTTCTGATGCATACGGAGCAGCCACGGCGCATGAGCGTAGACCGGCAATGGCGGGGATTTGCGGAAAGCCAGCAAAAACACCGCTAAAACGCCGCCCGCGATGGCCATGATCATGAGATATTCCGCCAACCCTGCAAGCCCGATCCAGGGCGCGCTGGCGGCGAGAAGCTTGGCGTCGCCGCCGCCGAAGAACTTAACCGCGAACAGCGCGAAACCGACGGCGAGCACAGCGCAGCCTAAAAGCGCGCCCTCGACAATCGGCCCCAAGCCGGCGCTCAGCGACACGCCCGTGGCGAAATAGGCGACGATCAGAACGATTGAAATCCAATTGGGAATTTTGAAGTCGTGCAGATCCGTCATCGCCGCGATCATCAGCGCTGCGGGAAATGCGGATAGGAAGATTAGGCTCGCCACGTCGTTTCTCCTGCCAGTCTTGGGCGCAGACTAGAGGCGGGAGAATTAAGATTGAGTTAGATAAAAATAGCGATTGCGCCAAGCAATACTATCGCAAGAAAGGTTAAAATACCGTCTACAAATTATCATAAAAAAAGGACGCCCCGGAAGGCGCCCTTTCTTCAAGCTTTGTCTGGACGACGGTCGGTGCGACCGCCTTTAACGCTACGCTTAGCGCGTGCCCAGAGCAGACGTAACCGAGCTGAACGTTTCGTTCAGTTCGCCGCCGAGCGCGCGAACGCCGGCGATGATGGCGACGCCAACGAGTGCGGCGATAAGGCCGTATTCGATTGCGGTTGCGCCGTTTTCGTCATTTGCGAATTTGGTAAGAAGAGCTTTCATTGGTCGACTCCTGAACTAGCTACTCACTTGCTTGCACCCCGGAAAAGGGGGTTAAGCCCCTGTCCAGATGAGCCCATCTAACCTGAAAGTCCTTAAGGCCGGATTTATTGAATTGGTTTATATTTATACAATTCAAAAAATTCTTTTAGCGACCAAAAGCGGGTTTTGAATCAGCTGGCTAGGCGGCGCAATTCGTCGATGCTTTGGATCGCAAGGCCCGGATATTGGCGTTCGGCGACGCCGTCGGCGATCAAAGCGGCGATGGCTTCGGCGGTTTCCGCCTCGTCGACCCGGGCGCGGTCGGCGATCTCCCGGTGCTTCGGCATTTTCGCGATCCGCCAGGCGGCCGACGGGTCTTGCTCGGCATAGTCAAGCAAGACCGCATAGACCCGTTGATAGGGCGCGCTTTCCGCCGCCGGCGTCGCGGCGGACTGCGCCAGGCCGGCGAAATGCATCATTAAGGCGCGGGTCAAGTCCGGCGTGGCGTCGACAAGGGCGCGAAACCCCGCCGCGTCCACCGCGCGAAGAATAACGTCGCCGTCGGCGATCAAGGTGCTGGCGTGATCGGCGTCGCTCCGGGCAGACAGGATCGCAGCGACAAGGCCAATGCAATCGCCGCTGTGACGGAAATCAACCAACATGGCGCCGCTGATCTCGTCGATTCTGGAAATCGTCACCCGACCATCTTCAACGAAAAGAAATTCCCCGTCGTCAAATTGTCCAATTGCGGCGATCGTCTCTCCCGCCTCATAGGACCGCGTCTCGGCGATGGCGTTAAGCGCCTCGAGGGTTTCGGTCGTGAGGTCGGCGAAGGGCGCAAACCGAACGAACGCGCGGTCATCGACGGCGCGCGGGCGGGGCGAAATGGACATCGGCGTCTCCCGAGCGGGCGGCGCGGCCCGCGATAAATACGAAGCATGGCGTCGCCGGACGGCGCCGCCTGAGGCGACCCGACTGATCGACGCGATAGGCAGTATCTTGGCGCGGCCTTTAATTTTTCCTTGAAGGTTAGCGGGTAATTTGCGGGCAACGTTGAAAAGGATGCAACCATGTTCCGTTCTTTATTGTGCCTCGGAATCCTCTCTTTCGCCACCGCCGCGAACGCCGGCGAAGTGTGGCTCACCATGGATTACGTGAAGCCGTATAAATTGGATAAGCCAGCCGGCCAAATCATCGTCGGCAATCCCGGCATCGCCGACGTCCAAGTTCAGGACGCCAGCCATTTGCTGCTCTATGGCAAAGGCCCCGGCACCACCAACATGTTCATCTATGACGACGAAGGCAACAAGATCGACAATTTGATCGTTCGTGTACGCGCCTTGTCGGACAATGTGCTGACCTTCCATCGCGGCGGCGAGCGCACGACCTATAATTGCATGAAAAACTGCGAAGCCACGGTCACGATCGGCGACGGCGACAGCTTCGCCACCGTCGCGGGCCAGATCACGCAGAAATATCAGCAAGCGTCCACTGGCGAATAGTCAGGCGCTTTGCGCCGCGGGCGGATCGAACTTGAACACCCGCGGCCGCTCATGCGGATGCAGCTTCGCTCGGCAATAAGCGTCGATGCTGCGCGCCATGGGCTCGGTCGGGTTCTGCCCCTTCTCCAATATGATATGCGCGATCAATCGGTCGAAGCCGCCTTCATGGCGGCCGACTTTTATGCGGCATGATTCGATCTGCGGATGGGTCGCGATGGTCTCGGCGATGCGTTCCGGGAACACGTTGACGGCGCCGATCTGCACCGCCCCGTCGCGCCGCCCTTCGAGGGCGAAGCTGCGTTCGGTCTTCCACTGGATCATGTCCATGGCGTTGTAGGCGGTCTCGCCGCCGCTCGGCAGCGTGCGCACCACGCCCTCCTCCCCCGGGGACAATTGATCGAACAAACGAAACGCGTCGCCCGGGGAGTCGCGCCAGCCGACAAGGCCGGTCTCCGTCGAGCCGTAGATCTCGCGCTGGGCGGCGAAGCCGGCCTTGCGCATCGCCGAGGCGAGATCCGCCGGCATCGCTTCGCCGAAATAAAGCGCCATGACATTGTCCGGCGCGCTGGCGCCCTGGGCCATGAGATAGCGCCACAAGGACGGCGTGGCGACCACCGCGTCGCCGAACGTCAATAAGTCGCTCAAGGCTTCCGGCGGCGCGCCGCGCGCGTCGATCCGTTCGATCTGCTGCAGGTTCGGCGTCAACACCGTCAGCACGAAGCCCATCAGGCTGTGCGGGGCGACCAGGGAAATCAGGCGCCGGCGGCCATAGATCAGGCCCGAAGCGGCGGCGGCGTCGGAGAAAATCATGTCCGCGGGATGAACCACCGATTGGGTCTCGCTGTCGCGCCCGGCGGCGGTGAAGCGAAAACTCGTCAGTTTGCGGTTAATCTCCTTCTCCAACAGGACGGCCCAGCCTTCCAGGGTCGCCGCTTCGCTGCCCAGCAAGACCGCGGGATCGACGCCGAAAAACCCAGCGGCCCGGCGCGCGCACGCTGCGCGTTCGGCCGGTTCGAGATTGAGCCCGTCTTCGCCGAGCCCGGTGTCCATGGACATGGAGGCGATGGTCAGCGTGTCCATATACCGACGAAAGCGCCATCCCAATTCATCGGTCACCAGGGCGCCGAGGATTTCGGCGATCTGCGCCGATGGGATTACGAAGGCTTTCATGGCGAGGTCCTTGGGTTGCGGCTAGGCTATGCGACGGCGTCGAGCATGGCGGCCATCGCCGCAGCTTGCGCCGCCGTCGGGGTCGCGGCGGGACGATCCGCCATGACCGCCCGTCGCACCCCGATCAAGCTGTTGGAGAGTAGGACCATTCCGCCGTC
>CAYWWL010000144.1:0-5640 GCA_964461925.1 uncultured Caulobacterales bacterium
CGTCGACTAGAAGCGGAAGCCGCGGCGAAAGCGGAGAGCGCTTTCCTCTCGAACATGAGCCATGAAATGCGCACGCCGCTCAATGGCGTGCTTGGCATGATCCAAATATTCGAGTCCTCGGAACTGACAGCGCGCCAACAGGAGCAGGTCGCAATCATGCGCACATGCGGCGACTCCCTTCTCGCTTTGATCAATGACGTGCTCGATCTGGCGAAGCTTGACGCCGGCCAGTACCAATTGCGGCGCGACCCAATTGATTTGGCGGCGCTGATCACCACCGTCGAGCATTCAGTTCACGCATCAATAATTGAAAAAGGCCTCTATATTCGCTCCTCGATCGATGACGACCTGGAGGTATTCGGGGACGAGAAAGTCCTGCGCCAAATTCTCGTCAACTTCGTCGGCAATGCGGTGAAGTTCACCGAAAAAGGCGGCGTCCGCATCGCCGTGACCTGCGAGCCCAATGGCGAGGTGATGTTCGCCGTCAGCGACACCGGACCGGGCGTCGCGGAGGAAAAGCAATCGCTGATTTTCCAACGGTTCGCCCAGGCGGATCGATCAGTGACCCGCGAATTTGGCGGGGCCGGCTTAGGCCTCGCCATCAGCGAACGCTTCGTCGCCATGATGCAAGGCGATATCGGCATGCAAAACAACGAGGCGGGCGGAGCGACCTTCTGGTTCCGCGCGCCATTGGCGGGCGCTGAGGCGACCGCTGAAGCCGAGCGTCAAAACGTCGCCTAACCCAAGCGCACTTCAGACAGCCCAAGGCTCGTAGCCGGCTTTCGACCAAGCCTCGCCGCGCGCCCTTTAGCGCGGCTATCATCGACCTTAGTAAAAGGTCTGCGAGCGCCCCTTTTCGCGACGGCGAAAACATGTCAATCAGCGCTGGCGGCGGGGATTTTTTTGTGGAAGAACAAGGAACTTGGCCGCTCGACGTCTAGGAAGAGTTACAATGACGGTGCGTAAAGAAAATCTAACATCAATCGTGGTTCGGTTCGCAGGGGATTCCGGCGATGGCGTTCAACTGCTCGGCGGCCAATTCGCGGAATCAACCGCCCTCGCCGGCTCTGATTTCGCCACTTTTCCGGATTTTCCCGCTGAAATCCGCGCCCCCGTCGGCACAACGTTTGGCGTCTCGGCGTTTCAGATCAACCTCGGCGCGCGGCGCATTTCCACCCCCGGCGATCAGCCGGACGTGTTGGTGGCGTTCAATCCAGCAGCGCTGAAAGTCAATTTGCCCGCTCTCCCTAAAGGGGCATTGATCGTTCTCAATACAAGCGCCTTTAACGCCCGCAATTTCGCCAAGGCGCATATCGACGTCGATCCGCGCGAAACCGGCGAACTTGACGACTACCGGATTATTGAAATCGATATTTCCGCCCAGACGCTCGAAGCGGTGAAGCCGCTTGGCCTGTCAAAGTCCGACGCCGAGCAATGCAAGAACTTCTGGGCGCTGGGCTGCATTCTTTGGATGTTCGGTCGCGACCGCGCGCCGATCAAACAGTGGGCCGAACAAAAATTCGCGAAGAAAGCGCCGACGGCTCTCGCCGGCAACCTCGCAGCCCTCGACGCCGGCCACGCTTACGCCGAAACGGCGGAACTTTCGGCTGAGATCCCGCAATTCGCCATTGGCGAAGCGGAAATGGCGGCGGGCGAGTATCGCTCGATCACCGGCGCGGAAGCGCTTTCCCTCGGCCTCGCCGCCGCCGGCGAGCTCGCCGACAAGGAAATCATGTTCTGCGGCTATCCGATCACGCCAGCCTCGTCGATCTTGCATCACCTCAGCAAGATGGGCGATCTCGGCGTCGTCACCTTCCAGGCGGAAGACGAAATCGCGGCATGCTGCGCGGCGATCGGCGCATCCTATGGCGGCAAGATCGGCGTCACCTCGTCGTCCGGCCCGGGCATCGCCTTGAAGACCGAAGCGATCGGCCTCGCCGTTCAGACCGAACTGCCATTGGTGATCGTCAACTCCCAACGCGGCGGCCCCTCCACCGGCCTGCCGACCAAGACCGAACAGTCGGATCTTTATCAAGCGATCTATGGCCGCAATGGCGACACGCCCGTGCCGGTGCTGGCGACGTCCGGACCGGGCGATTGCTTCGACGCCGCCATCGAAGCGACGCGCACGGCGTTGCGTCACATGACGCCGGTCTTTTTGTTGACCGACGGTTTTATCGCCAACGCCGCGGGCCCATGGGCGCTGCCGAACATGGACGCATACGCGCCGATCGAGTTCGGCGCCCCGCCAGCGCCGTCTGACGACCAGACCGAGCTGAAGAAATCAATCTGGGCACGGAATGAGAAAACTTTAGGCCGGGCCTGGGTCGCGCCGGGCATGGGAGGCCTCGCCCATCGGATCGGCGGCTTGGAGAAGGACGTCGAGACGGGCGACATCTCTTATGACGCGGAGAACCACCAGCGGATGTCGACCTTGCGCGCGGCGAAAGTCGAACGCGTCGCAGACTTTATACCAGACCAAGACGTCGAACAGGGCGGAACCTCCGGCCCGCTCGCCGTCGTCGGCTGGGGATCGACCCATGGCGCGATCTGGCGCGCGGTGTCCGACGCCCGCGCCAAGGGAATGGACGTCGCCCAGATCCATTTGCGGTGGCTCAATCCGCTGCCGAAGAACCTTGGCGCGCTGCTCGCGGGCTATGAGCGCGTCCTGCTGCCGGAAATGAACATGGGTCAGTGCGCGACTTTGTTACGCGACAAATTGTCGATCGACGTGGTGCAGATCAACAAGGTTTCAGGCCAGCCGTTCAAGACGTCAGAGCTCGCGGCCGCGATCGAAGAAAATTATCACGGCGCGCGCCAAGCGGCCGAATAAGGTTCCAGAGTAGGATTATCGCATCATGAATAAACCGCTGACCGCGAAAGATTTCGCCACCGACCAGGAAGTCCGCTGGTGCCCTGGGTGCGGGGACTACGCCATTCTGAAATGCGTGCAGAAGACGCTTGCTGACGTCGGCGCCGATCCGGACCAAACCGCATTCGTCTCCGGGATCGGCTGCTCGTCGCGCTTTCCGTATTATATGAACGCATACGGATTTCACACGATCCACGGCCGCGCGCCGGCGTTCGCCACGGGGCTGAAGCTCGCCAATCCCGATCTCGATGTATGGCTCGTGACCGGCGACGGCGACGGCTTGTCGATCGGCGGCAATCATTTGCTGCATGTCTTGCGACGCAATGTCGATCTCAACATCATGTTGTTCAACAACGAGATTTACGGCCTGACCAAAGGTCAGTACTCGCCGACGTCGCGCCCGGGCACGCGCTCTCCATCGACCCCGACCGGGTCGGTCGACGCGCCGGTTAATCCGTGCGCATTCGCGCTTGGCGCCAACGCCAAATTCATCGCCCGCGGCATCGACACCGACGCGAAGAACTTGTCGCCGGTCTTGAAAGCCGCGCGGGATTTCAAAGGCGCGGCGTTCGTCGAGATTTTCCAGAACTGCATCGTCTACAATAAGGATCGGTTCGAAGACTTCGTCGCGAAAAAGACGGCGGCGGACACCCAATTACATGTCGTCCACGGCGAACCCTTGGTTTTCGCAAACGGCGCGAAAGGCCTGAAACTCAATCCGCAAACCCTCGCGCTCGACATTGTCGAGATTGGCGACGGCGGAGCGGATTTGTCGGAGATCCTGGTTCACGACGAGACCAATCGCACGATCGCGCAATTGCTGATCAATCTGCCTATGGGCGCCTATCCAATGCCGCTCGGGGTAATCTACCGCGAACCCGGCGCGGCGAGCTTCGAGCAATCGTTCTGGGAACATCAGCCGGGTAAAGCCAAACGCACCGCTTCGGTCGCTGACGCGCTGCGCAAGGGATCGGTCTGGCGCAAGTCATAGTCGTCGGGCGGTCCGCTGCCTTTCATCTCGAAGCTGTGTTATTCTGCGCCATCGCAACCTTGAGGGCGCCATGAATCCGTATTCTCTTTATATCGAGCCGATGCTGGTGGATCTCGCCTGCAGCGCCGGCCCGATCCAACATCAGCGCCGCAAAGTCGCGCCGCGGGCAAAAGGGCGGATTCTCGAGGTCGGGGCCGGCTCGGGTCACAATTTCCCGCATTACGACCCAGACGCCGTGGACATGGTCTTCGCCTTGGAGCCAAGCGACGCCATGCGAAAACGAGCGCGTAAGCGCCTCGCCGCGGCGCCGTTCGAAATCAAATGGCTTGATCTGCCCGGGGAGGAAATTCCGCTCGACGATCGAAGCGTCGACACTGTGCTGATCACGTACACTATGTGCACGATTCCCGACGTCGCGAGCGCGCTCGAGCAGATGCGGCGAGTGTTGAAGCCGGACGGCGAGCTTATTTTCTGCGAACATGGCGCCGCGCCCGACCCGAATGTGCGCAAATGGCAAGAACGCATCAATCCGGTCTGGAAGAAGATCGCCGGTGGTTGCAATCTCCAGCGCGAGATCCCGGACTTGCTGACCGGCGCCGGCTTCGCCTTGTCGGAACTCGATCAAATGTATCTGCCGAAGACGCCGAAATTCGCCGGATTCAACTATTGGGGCGTCGCGCGCCACGCCTGATCAACGTGACATTCATCCGCGCAGACAATTTTCTCTTTGGCGTCGCGTCCTGCTTCGCCTTGCGCTGATAAACCCGACAAATGGATTGAAAAAACCACATATTCATGGGTGTGCGCGTCACAATCGGGTGTTAAACGTTTGGGATACGTGCGTGAGGATTGCTTTTCACTTATCCAGACGGGATTTTTATTTTGCGAAACAAGTTTTTGGCGTGTTTGGCGGCGATCGGGGCGGTCGCGTGCGCTCCGACAGTTGAAACGGACACCGAGACAGCAAGTCGTCCGGCGAAAATAGTCACCGTGACCGCATCGACGAATAGCCGGGAATTGTCGTTTCCAGCTATTGTGCAAGCGTCGAAATCCGCCGAGCTGACCTTTCAGACGCCTGGCGAGATCCAAGAACTAAACGTTCTCGAAGGCGAGGAGATTGGCGAAGACGTGGTCATCGCCAAACTCGATCAACGCAACGCCCAGAACGCGCTAGCCCGCGCCCAGGCTGAATACAAAAATGCGGAAGCTGAATATCAGCGGGCTGAGCGCCTAGTGTCGCAGCAAGCGATTTCCCGTTCGACCCTGGAGGCGCGCCGCACCCAGCGCGACATCGCCCGCGCCGCCGCCCAGGACGCGGAGAAAGCGCTCGCGGACACCGTGCTCGCCGCGCCCTTCACCGGCGTTATCTCGCGGGTCTATGCGCAACAATACCAAAACGTGCAAGCCAAAGAGCCGATAGCGATCATCCAAAGCCGGGAAGTCGAAGCGATCATCAATATGCCGGGATCGATCATCGCGCGGATCCTGCAATTGGAGCCGGTGGGCACCAGGGTCATTCTCGACGCAGCGCCGGACATTGAAATCCCGGCCACGTACAAGGAAGCCGCCGGCGTCGCCGACGAAAACACGCAAACCTATGCGATCAGCTTCACATTTTTGCCGCCGGAGGAACTGCTGATCCTGCCCGGCATGACCGCCAGCGTGAAGTCGACCTTCATGTTCGCCGAACTGCCTGATCTATTGTCGACTGGGATCGCAGCGCCCTTATCCTCGATCTTTGCCGAAGGCGAGAAAACCTTTGTCCGGGTTGTCGCCG
>CAYWWL010000145.1:0-4837 GCA_964461925.1 uncultured Caulobacterales bacterium
GATCATCGCTTCAGCGACTTCGAAGTCGGCGATGACGCCGTCGCGCATCGGGCGGATCGCTTCGATCTCGCCGGGCGTTCGGCCCAACATGTCCTTGGCTTCATTGCCGACCGCGCGCACGATCTTGCGCCCCTGTCGGTTTTCGATCGCGACCACGGACGGCTCATTGAGCACGATCCCCCGACCCTTCACGAACACCAGCGTATTCGCCGTCCCCAGGTCGATGGCCATATCCGAAGAAAGCATGCCGAACAAAGTTGAAAGCATCGGTATATCCTAACGTCGATAAAAGCACCGACGACTTATCTATCGTTAATGCGTTCGCAAATCGTCAACAAACGCCCTATCTCCGCCGTCCCAGGGAACATTCGCATCGATAGCTAACAAGATTCTTCTCTAAAGGGTCGAAATTATCGGCAATTCCAAAAAATTTCGCCGCTCAAATGAGCTAGTCGTTCGCAGGCGGCGCACTGCGAAGACGCACATAGGCGATACGCACCACGTATAAGAAAATCAACCACGCCGCGATGATTGCTACAATCGACACAAAATCCCCCAGGCTGCGGCTGGCGACGAAGGCGACGACGCCGTCGACGCCGTTTTGCAACGCCGATTGTCCTGGGGCGACGGCCCCGAGCGCCGCCACGACGCCGATTTTCGGAACGATGCCCACCGCCGAGCCTGACCAATATTTCCAGAGCGGGATATGCGCCGCCCCGGCCGCAGCGTTGACGACGATGAACGGCGCGGACGGCACGACCCGGATCAAGGCGCTGGCGGCGATGCCGTGGCGATGCAGAAACGCCATCAAATCCGTTGCGGTCTTGCCGCCAATGCGCGCGACCCAGTCGCCGCCAAGCATATGACCGATGCCGAACGTCAGGGTGGCGCTCACCATGGTGGCGATCCAGGAGTAGAACGCGCCATTCCAGGGGCCGAACCAGACCACCGTGGCGGTGATCAACAAGATTTGGGGGAAGCCGGTCAGCGCCAGCAGCGCGAAGATTGCGATCACGAAGACAATGGCCAGGGGCGAGCCCGCCGCAGCGGTGAAAAGACGATTAAGATCGCCCTCTTCTTCGAGATTGAACCAATCCTGGCCAAACGCCATCATCACCGCGACGAAGACGACGAGCAGCGCTGACACGAACAATGACGTCGCCGTCTTCGCGTCCATCGTGGTTAGAAATCGGCTGAGTTTCCGCACCAACTCAAACATACAATCACTGCGCCTCGCCCCTTAGGGTCTCCGTCGGCGGTGCGCCGGCGGCGTTCATTCCCGATACAGGTCGGCCCCGGCGAAGGCAATCGCCGCAACTCGCCTGGGTCGTTCGCTCGACGGCTAAACGGCGGCCGATCAGCGGCGCAGCCCTAAGCGGCGAACCGATCGCAGATCGCCGCCGTGGCCGCCTCCGGGGTCGCCACCGTCGGCCAATCCCCGGCCTGGTTGCGAAACCAGGTCAGCTGTCGCTTGGCCAGCCGCCGGGAGTTCATTTTCGCCAATTCGACCGCCCGCTCAAGGCTGATCTCTCCCGCCAGATGCGCCAGCAATTCCGCCGCGCCCACCGCGCGCATGACCGGCGCGTCGGCGGGATAGGCCTTGGCGCGCAGCCGTTCCGCTTCGGCGAGGCCGCCGGCGTCCACCATCTGGTCGAAGCGCGCCTCAATCCGTCGGTATAGCTGCTCGCGGGGCGGCGCGATCACCACCTTGGCCTGGGCCGGGGGCGCCGCCGGCGTCCCCGGCGCCGCGCGCCACGCCGACAATGGCGTGCCCGTTGCTTTGATCACTTCATAAGCGCGGATTAGACGTTGCCGATCCCGGGCCGGTTCGTCCGGGTCGAGGGCCAGGACTTCCGCGGTGAACGCGTTAAGCCCGATCTCGTCGAACAGCGCCCGCGCCGCCGCCCGCACTGCGGTCGGGATCTCCGGCACCTCGGACAAGCCATGGGTCAGCGCTCTGAAATAGAGGCCCGATCCGCCGACGACGATGGCGGTCTTGTTACGGGCGTGAATATCAGCAATGGCGGCGCCGGCGTCTCGCGCCCATCGGCCTGCGGAACACGCATCGTCGCCGGACAAATAGCCGAACAGGTGATGCGGGATCGCGGCTTGCTCCGCCGCCGTTGGATGGGCCGCAAGAATCGGAACGTCGCGATAGACCTGCATCGAATCCGCATTGACGATCTCCGCCCCGCCGCCCGCGCCGCCGCTAAGCGCCTTGGCGACGGCGATCGCCGCCTGCGTCTTGCCGCTGGCCGTCGGTCCTGCGATAAACGCAAGGCGCGCCGCGCCGCGCGCGCTCCCAGGGTCGTGCGACGACCGTTCATCAGTGGTCGGAATGCCCAAAATGATCCTCAGCCTGTTGTCCAACCCCGCCGCGCCGGCGATCGACACGACGCTCAAACGCCGCGCCGAGGACGCCCTCGCCGCCGCCGGCGCGCGTTTCGCCCCGGCCAGCGACCTCGCGCCTGGCGTCGCGATGGAGTATAGGCTTGATCCCGCCCCGGCGTCGATCCTGGCTGAACTGCGCGCCGCCCTCGCCGACGCGCCAGTGGACGTCAATCTCGTCAGTCCCGACAATCGCCGCAAAAAACTCTTGATCGCCGACATGGATTCCACGGTGATTGAGCAGGAATGCATCGACGAACTCGCCGCGTTCGCCGGACTGCGCGACGAGATCGCGGCGGTCACCGAGCGCGCCATGCGCGGCGAGCTTGATTTCGACGCGGCGCTTACCGCCCGGGTCGCGCGCCTTAAAGGATTGCCGGTGGACGCCCTCGATCGGACCTTCGCCGAGAAAATCAGCCTCACGCCAGGCGCCGCGACATTGACCCGCACCATGCGCGCCCATGGCGCGGTCTGCCTGCTGGCGTCAGGCGGATTCACGTTTTTCACCGAACGCGTCGCCGCCGCCGCTGGATTTAATCAGCACACGGCGAACGTGCTTGAGGGCGCCGACGGAAAATTAACCGGCGCCGTGCGCGCGCCAATTTTTGGCCGTGAGGGCAAAGCCGCCACCCTCGCCGCCGGTCTCAAGACGATTGGCGCTGGCCAGGCGGACAGTCTCGCCGTCGGCGACGGCGCTAATGATTTGGCGATGATCGACGCGGCCGGCCTCGGGGTTGCGTTCCGCGCCAAGCCGGCCGTAGCGGCAGCGGCGGACGCCGCCATCGCTCATTGCGATCTCACTGGGCTTTTGTATTTGCAAGGCTATGGCGCAGCTGATATCGCTGACGCGGCGGCGTAATTATTTGCCTGCAAATAATTAGACAGCCGCATAATTATATCATTCGATATGTTTATTTCAATTGTTTGGCGTATATCCTGCTTAGGATAGATGGTACGTCCCGTATATTTATTTAAGGCGCATTTTTATTACGCGCGGAAAAAGGATTTGCGATACATGAGTAATGTGAAGGACCGCAGCGCAGCGAGCACCGCAAGCGAGGAACAAAAACCACGCACGACGAAACGGAAAGCGGCCACCAAAAAGGCGGCGACCAAAAAGGTCGCCACCAATAAGGCTGCGGCGAAGGAGACAGCGGCGCCGGCGGAAGACGCGAGCGTCGCCGAACAATCCGTTGATCCAGCGCAGGCCGACGCGGCGCCGGTCGGCCAACCGCCTGCGAGCCAACAAGCCGCGCCCCAACAAGGTCAGCCCGCCGCCAAAGGCGTCCCGGGCGGCGCGGAAGGCCAACAGCAACGCCAAGAACCGGAGCCGCGAAAAATCACCTTTTCCGGCGGGCTCTATGGCTTTCTCGCCTCCAACGCCTTGTCCTTGGCGTTTACGTCTTACCAAACTGGGCAATTATATTTCTTCGGCAGCGGTCGCGACGGCAAACTCGCCCTGCACGAAGCGCAATATCCCCGCGCCATGGGCGTCGTCGGCGACAAGGATCGCGTCTATCTCGGCTCGCTGACCCAGGTCATCCGTCTCGAGAACGTTCTCTTGTCGGATCAATTGGCCAACGGTAAACACGATAAGCTCTATGTGCCCCGCGCGTTCCATACCACTGGCTCAGTGGACGTGCACGAATTGGGACTGCGTTCTGACGGCTCGGTCGTATTCGTCAACACGCGCTATTCCTGCCTGTGCGAACTCGATTCGGTGCATAGTTTCAAGCCGATCTGGAAACCGAAATTCATTTCCAAAATCGCCCCTGAAGACCGGTGCCACCTTAATGGCCTCGCCATGGTCGAGGGCCGGCCGAAATATGTCAGCGCGGTATGCCGCTCCGACGTGGTCGACGGCTGGCGCGATCGACGCCATGACGGCGGCATCATCATCGACGTCGAAACCGACGAGATTGTCGCAGAAGGCCTGTCGATGCCGCACTCGCCGCGCTGGCACAACGGCAAATTATGGGTCGTCAATTCAGGCACCGGCGAACTCGGCTGGATCGATCCGTCGACGAAGCGATTCCGGCCGGTGGCGTTCTGTCCGGGCTTCCTGCGCGGTCTCGCCTTCTTCAAAGGCCACGCCATCGTCACCTTGTCGAAGCCGCGCTATGGTCGCTTCGAAGGCCTCGAACTCGACAACAAAATGAAGGAGAAAGACGCCGACGCCTGGTGCGGCGTGCAGATCATCTCCCTCGCCGACGGCGGCGTGAAGCAATGGATTCGCTTCGACGGACGGATCGCCGAATTGTTCGACGTGTGCGCCCTGCCCGGCGTCCGCGACGCGCTCTCGGTCGGTCCGCATACGCCGGAGATCGCCAACACGATCACTTTCGAGGGCAAGGAATACGCCCGCGCCGACGACGAGGAGAAAGCGCCAGCCGAGGGCCAATTGGCGACCGAAAACGCCGACGGGGGCGACGTTGAAGGCGAAGTTATC
>CAYWWL010000145.1:4856-5626 GCA_964461925.1 uncultured Caulobacterales bacterium
TGGGAGAACAGGCCAAGTCGGCGGTCATGCATTGACCTATGCGCGGCCCTCGCCGCGCGACGCCAGCAAAAAAGACGCGCGGCTGAAGACCTCAGCCGCGCGTTCTTATGTCACCGTCGGGCTTGCGCCCGCGCCGATTACGGGCGCAAGGAATCGAAGAACAGACGGTCGCCGCGTTGGATATAGACCAACACCGGTCCGGAATTGAGATTGCGCAACTTCGACAATTTGTCGGCGGCGGCTTGCGGCCGCAGGATGCGCTCCCAGCCGATCTCCAAGATCACGTCGCCGGGCTTCAGCACGACGGCGGCCTGACTGTCAGGATCGACGGCGGTGACCACGACCCCTTCGACATTCGCCGGCAGGCCGAACGCGTTGACCACTTCAGGCGTCGCCGGCTGCAAGGTGACGCCGGAGCTTTGAATGGCGTTCGCCGGCAATGGGCCAGACAGACCGGACGCGAGAATATTGGTTTCGCGACGGTCGACAGTGACGCGCAAGGTGACGCGCTTGCCTTCACGCAGGATCAACACCGGCACGGTGTCGCCCACTGGGGTTTCCGCCACGGCCCGGGTCAAGTCGCGAACATTGTTCACTTCCTGGCGGTTGAACTGGAGGATCACGTCATTCGGCGACAAGCCGCCGCGCAGGGCCGGCGAATTCGGCCGAACCAGAGTGACGATGGCGCCTTGCGGCCGGGCGAAGCCAAGCTCGCGGGCCATTTTGGTGTCCACTTCCTCGATCGACACGCCGAGCCAGCCGCGCCGGGT
>CAYWWL010000146.1:0-5622 GCA_964461925.1 uncultured Caulobacterales bacterium
TAGCCGTCGCCTTCATTTCCAGGCAGGCGTTGTAGAAACAGAAAAATAATTTTTCTGTTTCTACAACGCCTGCCTGGAAATGAAGGCGACGGCTACGCCCTCACTAAATTCGCCAATGAACAAATTAGACCGCAGCTTGAAGCTATTCCTGGCGTCGGAGGCGTCGACGTCAATGGGGACTATGGCGAAGAAATTATCAAAGTAGAATTTGATCCGTTCTTGGCGGCCGAGCGCGGCGTCACGCTCGAAGACATCGCCCGCAACGTCAATCAATCGTCCGATGTCACCGGCGGCTCAGTTGAAGTTGGCCGCAGGGACTTCACGCTACGCTTTGAAGGCCGATTTAGCGCTGAACAGATTGAAGAGACCGTGCTGGCTTGGCGCAATGGCGCACCGGTTCGTCTAAAGGACATCGCCACGGTTAGGGTTGGCCCGGAGAGCGCTGGCGGCGTGGTCTACCAGAACGGCAATCCGGCTATCGGCATGCGCATCATCCGCGAACCAGGGGCGAACACGCTCGCCGCGATTGACGCCCTTACCGAGAAGCTCGACGAGCTAAATAGCGGTCCGCTGGCTGAACTCGGCTATGCGATCCACAAAAGTTTCGATCCATCTGTCTTTATCAAGCGCGCAATCGGCCTATTGACCGGCAATCTCGCAATTGGCGTGGCTCTCGCCATCGGCGCACTTTGGTTGTTTCTTCGCCAAGCCCGAGCGACCTTTATTATCGCAGCAGCGATTCCGATTTCGCTGACGGCGACCATTGTCGTGCTCAATCTGACCGGTCGCACAATCAACGTTATTTCACTTGCCGGTTTAGCCTTCGCCACAGGCATGGTGCTCGACGCCGCGATCGTCGTACTGGAGAATTTCGTGCGTATACGCGACAAGGGCGTAACTCCGAATGAAGCGGCCGAACGCTCGGTCGGCCAGGTGTTCGGCGCGCTGTTCGCATCGACCGTCACGACGATCGCCGTCTTCTTGCCTGTGATTTTCTTCGAAGACGTCGAGGGGCAGTTGTTCGCCGACCTCGCCCTTACGATCGCCATCGCCGTATGCTTTAGCCTGCTGATCGCCATCACCGTATTGCCAACCGGCGCGGCGCTATTTCTCAAGACAGGAATCGACCGCAAGACCACGGCGCGCGGCGCCCCCGCCCTTGGCGAACGAATCGCCGACCTGATCATGGCCTTGACGAAGAACCCGTTTCATCGCGCCGGCTGGATCGTCGGCTTAACGGTTCTGCCGGTCGCTATCGGATGGGCGCTGTGGCCGCAGCTCAATTATCTACCGCCGGTCAAACGCGACGCGATCGATGGATTTATCTCGTTCCCTTCCGGCGCAAGCGCTGACGTCGTGCGGGAAGAGTTCGCAGAAATCGTCGTCGAACGCCTGCAACCTTATATGGACGGCGAGAAGGAGCCGGCCCTACGGAATTATTATCTGTACACGGGTCCATGGGGCGGCAATATCGGCGTTCGCGCCAAAGACCAGTCGAAAATCAACGACCTTAACCGCGTGGTCAACGAAGAAATACTTGCGGGCTTTCCTGACACCAGGGCGTTCGCGCGCCAAGGCGATTTGTTCGGCCAGTTCGGCGGCGGCGCGTCGGTTAGACTGGATCTTCAAGCCTCTGACTTCGACGCGTTGGCTGACGCCGTCCCCGCCGCGATCGACGTGATCCAGTCCGCCCTGCCGGGCACGAACGTTTGGCCAAATCCAGACCCTCAGACCGTAACCCCCGAACTCACGCTGATCCCGAACGACCGCCGTATCGCTGAAGTCGGCATGACTCGCGGCAGTTTGGCGCGCGCAGTGCGCGCTCTTGGTGACGGTTTATGGCTCGGCGAATTCTTTCATGATGGCGGACGCCTGGACGTAATCTTGGAATCCCGGGAATGGGGCGACCCAGAACTCATAGGCCAGACGCCGATTATGACGCCTTCCGGCGCGGTCGTGCCATTGGCTGAACTCGCCACAATCCAGACCAGCGTCGGACCACAACAGATCCGTCGCCAGGAAGGACGCAGAACCATCTCCCTGGGGGTCAACCCGCCTGAAGATATGGCGTTGGGCGAAGTGGTTGAAGCAATAAAGACAAACGCGGAAGCACATCTTTATGAATTGCTGCCAGAAGGCGCGACGATCGTTTACGCTGGCGAAGCGGACGCCCTGGCGCGCGCGGTCAGGAATCTAGGCGGCAATTTCGGCCTCGCCATCGCAATCCTATTCTTAATTCTCGCGGCGCTCTTCAAGTCGATCAAAGATGCAGGCTTCGTGATTATCACCTTGCCGATGGCCGCAGTCGGCGGCGTCGTCGCTCTGCAGCTGCTCAACCTAATCACGCCGACTCCTCTCGACCTTCTCGGCATGATCGGCTTCATCATTTTGCTCGGGCTTGTGGTCAACAACGCCATTCTACTGGTGGCGCAGACCAGAGCGTCACAAGCATCGGGTAAATCACGAGCCGAGGCAGTGCGCGAAGCGCTGAGCCTCCGCATCCGACCCATCTTTATGTCAACGTCCACATCATTGATGGGCATGGCTCCTCTCGTTCTGTCGCCCGGCGCCGGAAGCATGATTTACCGTGGCCTGGCGACGGTCATCGTCGGCGGCATGGCGGTGTCCACCTTGTTCACTCTCGTCCTCTTGCCAGCGCTTCTACAGTTAGGCGGCGCTAAGCTAAAAATCACAACACCTGAAAAAGGCGCGCCATCGGCGCTCCCCGCTGAGTAAGCAATGAATATTCCACTTAATAAGCGGAGAAAGACAATGCGTTCCATGATGACAGCCGGCCCATTAAGAGCAGTAGCAGCGCTAAGCATCGGACTGGTTGGCGCGATCGCCGGCGTCACGATGCTCACGACACAGAGCGATCAAGCGTTGGCGCAGGAAACGGGCGAAGCTCCTTCGGGTCCGCCACCTGCGCCAGTGGTCGTCTCTGAAGCGGTGAAGACCGTTTTGACCCCTTACGCAGAAGCGCCAGGCTCCGCCGTCAGCGTCGGCGATAGCCTCGTCTCGGCCGCGACCGGCGGAAAGGTGGAATGGATAGCGGAAATCGGCGCCGAAATTCAAAAAGGGGACGTGATCGCGCGAATTGACCCCGCCGACGCTCAGCTCGCAAGAGACGAGGCGCGCGCCGATATCGGCCGCCTTCAAGCGCGCGCGGACTTTCTGAAGACTCGGGTGGCACGGTTTGAATCGCTTGGCGAAGAAGCCGGCGAATCCGAAGTTGTACTCGATGAAATGCGGGCCAATCGCGACGAAGCGCAACAGAACTTGGCGAGGGCTCGCGTTACTCTGAAACGCGCCGAGATCAATTTAGACCGCACAGAGATTAAAGCGCCCTTCTCTGGCCGGATCGTTTCGCGCGAAATCGAAGTTGGCGAATTTTCCAATATTGGGTCGCCGATCGCCAGGCTAGTGGATACGAAAAATTTGGAAGTTACGGCGCGCGCGCCAGCTCAGCTGATCGCCAACATAGCGGCGGGCGACGAGGTTGACGTGCTTTATCGCGACGCGACAGTGGCGGCGATCGTCCGCGCCGTGGTCCCTGTCGGAGATGAAATTAGCAGGACATTGGAGATGCGATTGAGCCTCGATCAGACAGGCTGGCCAATTGGCGCCCCCGTTCGCGTCAAGGTGCCTGCCGCGGCGGCGAAGTCGTCAATCGCGGTGCATCGTGACGCTCTCATCCTGCGTGCAGACCGGGTCGCCGTATTTAAGGTCAATGACGACAATGTCGCGACACGAATTGATGTGGAGACTGGGATCGGCGATGGCGAGTTGATCGAAGTAATCGGGGATATCGCCGAAGGCGATCGCGTCATCGTCCGCGGCGCAGAACGCCTTCGAGACGGCCAAACGGTCACCATTCAGGAAAAAGCAATCGCCGTCAGCCAAAGCTGACGGCCTCTACTCGCCTTCGCCAAATTTCTCGTCGACGAGGCGCGCCAATGTTTCAATGGCGAGCGAGGCCTGCGGCCCTTTGGCGATGATGGTAATTTCCGAACCTTTCCCGGCGCCCAACATCAATAGCCCCATAATCGAGCACCCGCCGACTTCAACGTCGTCGCGTCTGACCGTCACCGTTGCGTCAAACGAACCGGCCACGGCGCAAAATTTTGCCGACGCCCGGGCGTGAAGCCCGCGGCGATTGCTGACTTCAACGGTCCGTTCAATTTGGCTCGCTGCGTCGGCGGATTCAGGCTTAGTCATCGGCCCCTTCGCCGGACAGCACCCAGGAGGCGACATTGATATATTTCCGACCGGCTTCATGAGCGGCGGCGACGACTTCGTCCAACGTCCTGTCTTCTCGAATTGAAGCCAACTTTATGAGCATCGGCAGGTTCACGCCGGCGACCACTTCCGCATTAGCCTTTTCCATGACTGATATGGCGAGATTTGACGGCGTGCCGCCGAACATATCGGTAAGAATGATTACGCCGTCGCCATCGTCGACGCTTTGCGCCGATTCCAAAATGTCTTCGCGGCGTTTTTCCATATCGTCGTCCGCGCCAATCGACACGGCGATGATTTTTTCCTGCGGCCCGACGACGTGTTCGGCAGCGGCGACGAATTCATCCGCTAAACGGCCGTGGGAGACAATCACAAGACCGATCATCAATATCACCATTCAACAAGTTCTAGCGGCTAATAGTGGGAGGATTGCTCGATTTGTCCACTAAAATCGCACGCGCGAGGAGGCGCGCTCGCTCCGCGGCGTAAGGCGCGGCAATGTCGAATTGAAGGGCCGGCGTCGCCGGTCCGCCCTCAATCGGCGCAAATACGCCGGGATTGGCAACCCTTGCGACCTGACTAGATAAATCGAAGGCAGCGAGGAGTGGGATCGACGCGAGGGTGCGAATGCGAACCGGGCCATAACCGCGCAGCTCCATAAGTCCCTTTAGCTGATCCGGCGCGCTAGCGTACAACACGCCGCTTTGCTCCTCGATGTTCACAATATCGTCGGCCACAAGGCGCGTTCTGCGATACGGACACGTCCCGCAAAGCGCAAACGACAGCGACGTCTTGCCAGCCCCGGCGGGTCCCAGAAAAATAACGCCGTGAAGCGGTCCATCGGGGTCGACGGCGATCGCCACGACAGATCCATGCACCTGCGCCATTTTCCGATTCGTGTCGTGGGGACTGCTCATCCGACTAGCGGTAACTCGACCGTGAACCGCGCACCTTTGACGTCGCCTGCAGGATCGATTCTGTTTTCGGCCCAGACGGCGCCGCCATGGGATTCGACAATCTGTCTGCAAATCGCAAGCCCGAGCCCCGAGTTCTTCCCAAACGCCGCTCCCTTTGGGCGCTTCGTGTAGAAACGGTCGAATATCTTATCCAGCGTGTCGTCGGGAATGCCCGGGCCTGAATCGTCAATCGTCACACGAACAGTCGGGGCGCGGTCGACGCCCGGATACATAGCGATGCGAACAACGCCTTCCCCAGGGGAGAAAGATTTCGCGTTGTCGATAATGTTACGAAACACTTGCCCGAGCGCGCCCTGATTGCCGAACATCATCATTGGCAAACCATTATCATCGAACACGACGTTCGCCTCACCTTCCTTTTGGGTCGCGCGATAGAGATCGACGATATCCGCTAGCAATATTCTTA
>CAYWWL010000147.1:0-5611 GCA_964461925.1 uncultured Caulobacterales bacterium
CGACCGCTTCGGCGCCCGCCGCCTTGGCTTGCGCGACGGTTTCCACCGCGACGGATCCCTGCCCCTCGATAATCCGCGGATGGTCGAACGGCGGCGCGATCACGGCGCCCGTCCGCTCAGCGATATCCGCGCCGATCATCTCTCGATCATCATTGTACCGATCATATGTTACGATCTCAGCGCCCAGGCGGCGCACCATGGCCGTCTTCACGTCGGGCGCGTCCTCAGGCATGACGATCGTGGCCTTGGCGCCCGCCATGGACGCCGCCAGGGCGATCCCTTGGGCGTGATTGCCGGAGGACCAGGCGACGATGCCGCGGGCCTTCTCAGCGTCGGAAAGTTGCGAAATCAGATTGAAGGCGCCGCGAAATTTGAAAGCGCCGCAATGTTGAAGCACCTCCGCCTTCAGGAAAACGCGCCCCCCGGCGATCTCGTTGAGCACCGGGTTTTCGATCAATGGCGTCAGCACCGCCTTGGTTTGAACCCTCTTCGCGGCGTCAAGAACGCCGTCGGCAGTCACGCAGAGGTCGAAATCGTTCGCCATTGTCATCTCCAACCCGGGGCGTCGAAATCCGTTGAGGGGACGGTGATAGGCGGGAAAGTCTCGCGCCGTCAACCAACCAGGCGAGGCGCGATCAATAGCAGTCCGACACCCAGCGCGATGCGGTAGATCACGAACGGCGTGAAGCTCATGGTCCGCGTCCAGCGCATGAATACCGCAATCGCGGCCAACGCGACCAGGAAGGACAAGACGGCGACGACCGCCGCCGAGCGCATATCGCCGACGCTTCCGTCTGTGATCAGATCAATACTGGCGAACAGCCCCAGGGCGGCGATCGTCGGGATCGCCAAAAGCATCGAAAACCGGGCCGCTTCCGTTCGCGACCAACCAAGATAGCGCGCCGCCGTCATCGTGACGCCTGAGCGGCTGGTGCCGGGGATGATGGACAAAGCCTGGGACAGGCCAATCAGGACCGTTTCGCGCCAGGTGATGCGATCCAGCCCTTCTTTGCCCACGGGAGCGCGATCCGCGTGCCATAGAAGACAACCGAAAAAGATGCTGGTGAACGCGATAACGTAGGGCGAGCGGATAAGGTCGATCAGGCCCGTGAGCGCAAATATGGCGCCCATGGCCAACACCGGCGCGGTGGCGACGGCGACCAAAAGAAACAGCCGACGCGCAGGGCTCTTGCGAAATGTTATCGTATCTATGCCTCCGCGCACGAGCAGGCCGGATTCGGAACGGAAATAGGCGATGACCGCAAACAAGGTCCCGACATGAGCCGCGACGTCCAGCAAAGGCCCTTGGTCATTCCAATCTTCCACCACCAGCGGCGCCAATATCAGATGCGCTGACGACGATATCGGCAGGAATTCCGTGATTCCTTGAACGATCGCTAACACGACCAATTGGATCAATGGCATAAAACGACCTTCTGCGACTTACGCGCCGACACGGCCTCATCATATGCACTGTCCCGCCAGCGAGCATCAACGCCGTTTGCGCAATATCGCCCAAATTAATTGAGGAGAAGCAAACCGCCGCCGCGAGCCTATGACGCTTCGGCGAAAAGTCGGACGACTTTACGGTCTTGCGCCGCATCGGCGACGTCGCGTTCCGCATCCCGCGCCGCTGGCGCTTCGGTTTGCGGCGATGGCGGACGGTGGCGCATGTTCGGGAAGGATCGGGCGAACAGGCGCTTGGCCAAGCCTGCGCGCACTTCCGCCGATTTCGACTCCGCTCCAAGCCCCTCGATCTCGGCGAGATGCGCCCGCAAGCCGAATTGATTTGCGATCTGGATCGACAATCCCGGGCGACCATTTAGCTCTAAAAGCAACGGTCCGCGCTCTTTGTCCAAGACAAGATCGACGCCGACATAGCCGAGCTTCGAGACGTCGAACGCCCGGGCCGCCATGGTCAGGATATCGTCCCATTGCGGCACCACGATGCCGGCGAGCGGCTGCGCCGTGTCCGGATGGTCTGCGATCATGCGATCGAATTGCATGGCCCCCTGGGTCATACCACTGACCATCGACAAGCCGACGCCGACGCCGCCTCTGTGCAAATTCGCCTTTCCGTCAGACGCCGCCGTGGGCAAGCGCACCATCCCGAAAGCCGGCACGCCATTGAGAACGATCACGCGAATGTCCGGAACGCCTTTGAAACACACCGACGCGAACGCGTCGTCGAACTGCACGCGATACTCGATGATCGCCGAGTCCGGCTGACCGCCAAGGCTGTACATGCCCGAAAGGATATTATTGATGTGGTAGCGAATTTCGTTCTCGGAGATCCGTTGCCCATTCGCCAAACGCCAACCTCCCGGCATCGGCGCTTCGATCACCAAAATCCCTTTCCCCTGGGATCCATGCGCCGGCTTGATGACGCATCCTTCAGGGCGAGAGAGAATGTCGTCGAGACGGCGCATATCGCGGCCGTTTCTAACAATTCCGTAAAGTTCCGGCTGCGGAATCCCCGCCTCGTCCGCGAGACGTTTGGTTTCGATCTTGTTGTCGACACGATTGAGGTTCCGCCGCGGATTGGACCGCGCCACGAAGCGTACATTGCGTTCGTTCACGCCCATGACGCCTTTGCGATTCAGTTCTCGGATCATCCGCAACATTACGATTTCGCAAGCTCCCTGAACCGCCAAACTTCACTCAGACGCAGTCCTGTGTACCTGCCCATCAATACGCATATTCCCATTAAGATGAAGAGTAATTCCGGGAAGTTGTACATTAGATATTCGACATGTTTGTTCGCCATCACGAGGTAAGTCAGGCTCGCGACCAACAAACTGCCCAATCCCTGACGGATCGCCTCGCTCGCCGACGACTCTTCCCACAAGATCGACATGCGTTCGATTGTCATGGTGATGATCACCATGGGGAACAACGAAATCGACAAGCCAATCGCCTGATTGGCGTCGGTCATCATCAATGTGATGCCCGCCATTGCGATCACGATGAAGATCAACACCACCGCGAGACGAGGCACGAGGAGCAATTGCAATCTTTCCAGGTAAAACCGCGCGGCGAGCCCCAAAAAGATCAAAGTCGAGAACAGCAGCAAACCATTCAGTAACGCCGTTTCGCGGAAGGCGATGCCGATCAACACCGGCATGAAAGTCCCTAATGTCTGAACGCCTATGAATTGCCGTAAAAAGACGAGCACGACGATGCCGACGGGAATCGTCACAAGAACTTTGTAAACCAACTGGGTGGTCACAGGCAGCGCGCCAAACCCGAACAATTGCGTGAACGATTTCTCCGCTCGCCCCGATTGCGCAGCCAGGGCTGCGGCTGACCCGCGTTGGGCGCGCAGACTTAACTGAACATCCAATTCGCTGACGCCGGAGTAGTCGACGAAGCCGTCGACGCCATGCCAAATCGATAAGAAGCGCTTCGGCGCGCCCGACGGAAAGAACCGGCGATCTTCTCCATCGACGTGGAACTCGAGCCAATGTTCAATCTCAGCACGGCGACGATCGTCGGTCAGAAAAACGCCGTTGACGACCCGGGCGGCGATGCCGCGGCTCGCGAGGGTCTCGCGCGCAAGCTCCAGACGCGCCACGGTGCGCGGCAAGTTCTTGAGCAACACTTGAATTTCGTCGGCGTCTTCGCCGCGCTCCGAAGACGATCCGAAAATTTCGCGCAACATGAGCCGCGCGAACGTCGAATCGTCCGCCGTGCGACGGCGCAAGCTGCCGCGCCAAACGATGAAGGCTTGACGCTTTACCGTGTCGGCCTCGAAAGGCGTCGCCGGCAATGCGCGTTCGCGGAATGAGTCAGGCAGCGGCGTCGCTTCGGTTTCGCCGATCGTCTGCGCTGAATAGCGCAGCACTTTACGATTCTCCGGATACCGATAAGTCCAAACGGCGCGACGATTGCCGTGGCCGGCTTCGGTGTCGAAATCGAGACCGAACGATCCGTTGTAGAATTGCTCGCCCGACACGTCGCGCTCGGCCCTATTCGTAGGAATATAAAGATCGAGGCGCGCCGGCTCGTTTCGACCCGTGAACTCCAGATAGATTTCTATGTCCCAAAGGCTGGTCGTCGCCCCAGGAGTTACCGGATAGTCATAACGAACGACTTTGAGCAGAAATACGAAAAGGCCAAAGGCGATCAGGACGATCGATAAAATCAGTGCATGAATGAAGTTACTGTTCATTTTCCGACTCGCAGCGCTCGCTGGCTGCGAAGGTCTGGGCTGAATCGACGACAATCCGGTGCGCGAGGAACTCCCGCCCAACCAAGATGTCGTATTCAAAATCGGACCTGTCGGCGAGATTCATCTCGGCGACGCCCTTCTTACCCCCAACGCAGATCGGCAGATAGATGACGGGGCGGCGAATGCGTCCGCCGCGTTTGTCTTTGATGCGCGTGAACCGCACCACATTTTGATCATAACGGATCGACCGGCCATTCTTCCCGACAAGCCGGAATTTCACCCACGTGTCTTTGCCACGACGATCATAAAGCTCGATATCGCGGGCATAGACCGACGTCGTGTCCGCGCCGGTGTCGAGCTTGCCTTTCATCGCCAGGCCGAGATCGCCGACGCGTACGTCTTCGATATAGCCAAGCGTAATCGGCGCGCCGCGCAATTCTTCAGCTTCGGCGTCGAGCGCCTCGTCGTCGGTCGCGGCGCTCGCAGCATCGGCTTGGGCGGCGGCAGCGTTTTCCGCTTCGTCCGCAAAGGCGGGCGACCCGCTGACGGCGCACAGCGCCAATACAATTCCAATGACAGCTCGTCTCACGCTCAGCCTCTTTTTGGTGTCTTTTGTGGAGTCCCAGTCAGATCTGGGACCTGGGCGTTATCGTTAACGCTTGCAAATGAATTTTCCTTTATTCGCGCAGACCTTTTTCTAGCCTCGCGGTTCAGACTTGGTCATGATGGCCGGATCGCCCGCGCGCCGATCGCTAAACCCTCGATACGGAGCCGGATAAGAACAATAACTCTCCCGGGGGGATCCATGGCGGCGAAGCCTTTACCGCTCTTTTTGCAGCGGCGATTCTGGCCCATGTGGGCGTCATTGTCGCTCGGCACGTTCGCGGACAACGTTCTTCGGCAGGCGCTGCTCATCGGCATTCCTTACGGCGCCATCACAACGCCGTTCTTCTCCAATCCCGACGACGCCATGCCATTCATCGGCGCCTTGCTGCCGGCGGCGATCATGATCTTCTCGCCGATCGCCGGCCAATTGGCGGATAAATACGAGACCTCGATGATGTTCCGCCGAACCAAGCTGGCGGAGCTCGTCCTGATGGTCGTGGCGGCCATCAGTTTTAGTTTCGGCTTCGCGACGATCTCTATTCTGATGCTGTTCGCCATGGGCGCCCAATCGGCGTTCTTCGCGCCAGTCAGGGTCGGCGCCATGCCCAAATATCTCGCGCCCGACGAATTGGTGCGGGGCAATGGCCTGTGCAACGCCGGCTTATTCAGCTTCATTCTTATCGGCTATATGGTCGGCGGCGCGCTCATTGTCGGCCCCGCAGGCGGCGTAAAGGTCGGCGCGGTGTTGATCACAGCAGCGCTGTTCGGATGGCTCGCCTCACGTTTCGCGGTCGAGTCCGCCGCCAACGACTCCGACCTGAAGATCAGCTTCAA
>CAYWWL010000148.1:0-2635 GCA_964461925.1 uncultured Caulobacterales bacterium
GCTGCGCGTTCGCCTTGCTGCACCGTCTGCACAATGCGGCGGAAGTCTGCGACCGTCAGGCCGGTCTCGGTGGACAGATTGCCAACTTCGTCGCGGATGGTGACGATCTGATTGTGGCCGCGCTCGCAGAAGTTCTTCCAGCCCTTTGAGTCTTTCGTCGAGATCCGATCGAGCCATTCAGGGTCGAGTTCCGAGCCAAGGTATTCGCCGAGAAATTCGCGGCGATTGACGCCATGGCTGTCAGCCAGACGGACGAGCTTGCCCTCAAGCGCCATCAAGCGGCGATTAATGTCGTAGAGCTGGCCGACCAAGGCTTCGATCCGTTGGTTGTTCAAGCGGACCGACCGCACGCGTTCGACGATATCTTTTTGGATCTTCTTCAAGCGCCGGGTCTGGGAAGCGGAAAGATCCGCGCCCTGGAGCTGTTCTTCGATCATGATGTCTTGCAGACGACGGAGCTTCTTGTAGTCCTCGGAAATCGAGTCGAACGTCTCCATCACGCTGTCGCGCAACTCAGCTTCCATCGCCGACAGCGACAGCGCGCCCTCGTCGAACTCGTCTTCGTCTTCTTCGGCGGACTCCGCTTTTTCAGCTTCTTCCTGTTGAACCCGAGCCGCGACTTCCGGCTGGGTCATGTCAGGGCGCGATTCCGGGCCGCCGCCATAGGTGGCGTCGAGATCGATAATGTCGCGCAATAGAACGCGACCTTCTTTCAGTTCGTCGCGCCACACTGAAATTGCTTCGAAGGTGAGTGAGGATTCGCACAATGCGCGGATCATCGTCTCGCGGCCCGCTTCGATCCGCTTGGCGATAGCGATCTCGCCTTCGCGCGAAAGCAGCTCCACCGTCCCCATTTCGCGCAGATACATGCGCACCGGATCGTCGGTTCGATCATTCGACGCCGAGGTATTGGTGGTGACGACCGCGGATTTTTCTTCTTTTTTGGCGAGCAGGGCTTTGCCGGTGGACGCTTCGGCGCCGTCGCGCTGGTCGCCCTCTTCTTCTTCGTCGTCTTCGTTTTCGACGACATTGATGCCCATCTCGGACAGTTTCGCCATCACGTCTTCGATTTGCTCGGAGGAGAATTCCTCTGACGGCAAGATCGAATTCAATTCGTCATAGGTAACGTAACCGCGCGCTTTGGCGGCCTTGATGAGCTTTTTTACGTCAGCGTCGGTGAGATCCAGGATTGGACCGTCCGCGCCTTCCGCTTCTTCGTTCTCTTTCGCCAATTTCGCCGCCATGAATACGCCCCTGGGTTGTGAATCAGGCGCCGGCGCGAACCAATTGGTCGCCCCGGTCTGATTATTCAATTATCCGTGTCGAAGAAGGTCGCCGCCGCGCCCACCGGTCAGCTTGGCCGCAATCGCCGTCGCTAGGTCATTGAAACCGCGATTTCGCTCGTTCAAGCCGGTCCAGCAGCGCGTCCGCGCCCGCGTCGTCGCCGCTTGCCGAGAGCCGATCTTTTCCAGATTGCGCAAGAACCCGCCGCGCGGCCGCCGCCGCACGCCAGCTGTCATCGCCTTCACTGAAAACTTCTGACGCAGATTCGCTGACCTCTCGTTCGGCGGACGTCGCCAATTGCTGCCTCCGCAGCGCATCGCGCCATCCCGCTTCAACTTCTTCAATCTTTGCGTCAGTTCGGAGGAAATTTTGTCTATTGAGCCATTCGTCATTAAGAAGGCGCTCGAAGGACTCCGCAACATGACTAGACAGCAGATGGCGTTTCATCCCCTCGCTGTCAAGATCATGATCCGCCAGAATTGCGCTAAAGACCTCAGTAATCAAGCGATCAACGTCCGGATTGTCGAACGTCAAGGCGAGAATTTCCTGCTCATACCGTTGGGCGATGCCCGGATTTCGCGCGCAGCAGAGGGCAATTGACGCCTCACGGGCCTCCGCCAAGCGCAGTCTTCCCTTGCCGAAATCCCCCGTGGGGCGGGACAACGCCAGCATTTTCTCGTGATCTGAACGAAATTTCCGCGCGGCCACGAAACCGCCGCGCCCGCGCGCCGGCGCCGATGACTGCTGTTGCGGGCCAGGTGCATCGCTGGAAGACATCTGGCGCAGCCGCGCGACAATTTCCGACGCATAGGCGTTGCGCACGTCCTTGTCCTGAATACGGCTAGCGAGTTCACGCAAGCGGGCCCTGAAATCGGCGCGACGTTCCGGGGTGTCGAGGGCTTTCACCTCCTCCTCGCGACGCCACAAGACGTCCACCATGCGCTGCGCCGCTGCGATGAGCTCAGCCATGCCAGCCGGCCCATTTCGGCGGACAATATCATCGGGGTCCTGGCCGTCCGGCAGGAAGACGAAGGACAGGGATTTGCCTGGAACCAGCAGCGGCAAGGCGCGATCGATTGCGCGATGGGCGGCGCGAACCCCGGCTTTGTCCCCGTCCAGACAAAGCACCGGTTCGTCGCGCAATCGCCACACCAATCCGATTTGCCGCTCTGTGAGCGCAGTGCCAAGCGGCGCCACAGCTCCCTTAAAGCCTGCGCCCCACAGGGCGATCACATCCATATAACCTTCACAGACGATGGCGGGATCATCGCCCTTCGCCAACGCCGCCCGGGCGCCGTCGAAATTGTAGAGTACGTCGCTCTTATGGAAGATCGGCGTCTCCGGCGAATTT
>CAYWWL010000148.1:2645-5572 GCA_964461925.1 uncultured Caulobacterales bacterium
ATGGCCGAGTTCGCGCAAGAAGAAGGAAGTCAGCGCTTGCGGCGGGCGGGTGCTGGATCCCAACGGCGGGGCGCCGAAAGCGATGACTTCCTTTTGATTGCGAAAAATCGGGAACATCACCCGATCGCGAAAACGGTCATAGCTGGCGCCGCCATCGTCCGGCCGAATCACAAGGCCCGCTTCGACCAACGCTTTCTCGGGGAAGCCTTTGTTGATCAGATAGTCCTTTAGGCTCGTGCGGCCGCGGGGCGCATAGCCGATATGGAAGACGTCGATCTGCTCGTCGCTGATCGCCCGGCCCTTGACGTAATCAAGGGCGTGGCGACCTTCGCTTCGCAACAACATCTTTCGATAAAAGACCGCCGCAGCGGCGCAGGCTTCGGTGAGGCCTTTTCGCGCTTTCGCCGCGTCCATGGCCCGCGGGTCATCGGCGGGGATTTCCATTCCAGCTTCTTCCGCGAGACGCGTCACCGCCTCTACGAAAGTCAGCCCTTGGGTCTCCTGCAGAAATTTGATGATGTCGCCGTGATTGTCCGAAGAGTAACAATGATAGGAGCGGCGCTCGTCATTGACTGTAAAAGACGGCGTTTTCTCCTTGTTAAAAGGCGATAATCCCCACCAATTGGCGCCCCGGCGTTGGAGCTTAATATGGCGCCCGATCACGTCCGAGGGACGCAATCTCGATTTTAGTTCGTCGAGATATTCAGGCGAGAATTTGGGCATACGTGCACTTTTTTATCTTTGCCGCGGTTCATTCACGGCAGGGCGTCGACCGCGGCGCGAAAGATCGCCGCGACGAACGCGAATCACGCGGCATTATACGCTTGTTCCTGGTTCGGCCCATGGCCTCGCTAGGTTGAAGGAAAACAAGCTTAATTGGGGAAGAGTCAAAATCAACGAACTAGCGTCGGACATTAGGCGCGCGGCCCCATGGGGAAAACCGACGCGCCCAATGATTTATTCGCCCGAACTAGCTGAGGTTCTTTTTCATCAGCGCGCCGGCTTTGCCGAAATCCATCGACCCCGGATAACGCTCTTTCAGCGCCGCCATGCACCGGCCCATGTCCTTCAGACCCGTGGCTTCTAGTTCGGCGATGGTTTCAGACACTACGGCGACGATTTCGTCTTCGCTCATCTGCTGCGGCATGAATTCCTGGATCACCGAAATCTCTTGGCGTTCCTGTTCAGCAAGATCCGGACGGCAGCCTTTGTCGTAAGCCGCTGCGCTGTCTTCGCGCTGTTTCACCATTTTGGTCAGCAAGGCGAGAATTTCGTCTTCGCTGACGCCCTCGCTGCGGTCTTCAGAGCGCGCGGCGATATCCCGATCTTTGATCGCGGCGTTGATCAGACGCAGGGTCGAGACCCGTTTTTTGTCGTCACGCGCGCGCATCGCCGTTTTCAGGGCGTCATCAATGGTGGTTCTAATGCTCATGTCCGTCTCCAAAGCGGCGCGAAGGCTCGCCATAAGCGTCGGGGTCTTACGCCGATCGCTAGATTTTTCAACATGGCGTGGTGATTCTCTTTCGCCATATCGCGCCGAGGCCTTGTATTTGGGGGCGGAAAAGCCCCGCGCCAAGGGTGCGACCGGCGAGCGCACCGGTCACAAGTTCTTGACCTTTCCCGCAAGGCGCATTTATCAAGCCGGGATCGCGGACGTCGCCCATCGGCCGCCGCACCGCAGGGCCACTCACCGGCGCCCACCGCGATCTCGCACATTGTCGTTCCACCGCCCGCTACGGTATCCGCCGAAGCGTCGCAATGCTCGAGGATTATCGCTTCATGAAGCTCAATAATGCGCAAGCCGACCGCCCCACCGGACTTCTCGCATTCGCCGACGGCCTTGTCGTCGAAGGCGTCGGCATCGGCGCAACCGGCGACGCCGTCGGGGAAGTGTGTTTCAACACTGCGGTCACCGGCTATCAGGAGATCCTCACCGACCCCTCCTACGCCGCGCAAATCGTCACGTTCACCTTCCCCCATATCGGCAATGTCGGCGCCAATGACGACGACGTCGAAAACGCCTGTTCGAACGCGGCGAGCGCGGCGCTGGGCGGGATCTTCCGTATGCCGCCAACAAGTTCGTCGAACTATCGAGCCCGACAAGAGTTGAGCGTATGGATGAAGCGCCGCGGCCTGATCGGCGTGTGCGACGTGGACACAAGGGCGTTGACGGCGCGCATCCGCGAACACGGCATGTTGCACGCCGTGATCGCGCACCACGCAAATGGGCAATTCGACCGAGATGCCCTGGTCGCCCGCGCGCGGGACTGGCGCGGCTTAGAGGGCCAAGATCTCGCCAAGGTCGTGACCACCGGCAAATCCTTCAATCATGCCGACGCGGACTGGGCCTGGGCTGAGGGCTACAAGACCGCCGACAACGCCGCTGGCCCGAAAGTCGTCGTCATCGATTATGGCGTTAAGGCCAATATCCTGCGACGCCTCGCCGGCGCTGGCGCCCAGGTTAAGGTGGTCCCGGCGGATACGAGCTTTGAGGCGATCGCCGCATTGTCGCCCGACGGCGTCGTGCTGTCGAATGGACCGGGCGATCCCGCCGCTACGGGCGAATATGCAATTCCGGTGATCCGTCAATTGCTCGACGCTAAAATGCCGATCCTCGGCATCTGTCTCGGCCACCAGTTGTTGTGCCTGGCCGCCGGCGCGAAAACCGTGAAGATGAGCCAGGGGCACCACGGCGCAAACCACCCGGTGAAAGAACATGCGACCGGCCGCGTCGAAATCGTCTCTATGAACCATGGCTTCGCGGTCGACGCCGATAGCTTGCCCGCCAATCTGGAACCGACCTTCACCTCCTTATTCGATGGCAGCAATTGCGGCGTCCGATTGACGGACGCGCCAGCGTTTTCGGTGCAGCACCACCCGGAAGCATCGCCAGGGCCGCAAGACAGTTTTGGCGTATTCGAAAAATT
>CAYWWL010000149.1:0-5566 GCA_964461925.1 uncultured Caulobacterales bacterium
ATCCCGGTTCGCTCAGCGCTTAATGCGGCGATCGCGGCGTCGGTGACCGCCTCCCATCCGCGTCCCGCATGGGCGCCCGCGCGGCCGTCCTCCACCGTCAGCCCTGTGTTTAACAATAAGACGCCTTGTTCCGCCCAAGCTGTGAGATCGCCATGGCGCGCCGCTTTGCCCGCCGCTTCGCCAAACGCTTCTTTATAGATATTGCGTAGCGACGGCGGGATCTTGACCCCGCGCGGGACCGAGAAGGCGAGCCCCATGGCCTGCCCCGGCCCATGGTAAGGGTCTTGACCGAGGATCACGACCCGAGTCTTGTCGAACGGCGTCAACCGAAACGCCGCGTCAAAGGCGTCCGCAGGCGGATAGAACGCGCCGACCGCGTCGAGACGATCGTCGAGAAAAGCCTGCAGATCATGATAGTCCGAGCTCGCAAAAGCCGGCGCCAGGGCCTCGCCCCACCGGCCACCCTTGACGGCGCGGGCGAGATCATAGGCGCCGGTCATGAGCGTTCCTCGGCCGCGAGCGCGCGTAAGCGCGGCTCCCAGCACCGTTCCACCCATGCGGTTTCGTCGAGGCATTCAAACGCCTTGAGAAAGTTCACCGGCGGCTTGCCGCTCAAAGTGCGCAGCTTGTCGCCGCGCGTCGGCGCCGCGGCGTAGAACCGTTCGATCAATGGCTGACCAAGCCGATAGAACCGCGCCAGCACTTTGTAGCGCTTCTCCGGCTCCGCCGCATAATAGAGGAACCGCGCCAGCAAGCGGAAAAATCCGCGCTCGCGCCAACGATCCCCGGCGTATCGGCGGGTCATCCCCGCCAGATCGAGTTGAACGAGATCACGTCCGTCGCCGATCGCGGCCGCAAGATGATCAGCGAGGTTCGCCGCGTCGGGCAGCGAATAGCCGGTAAGCGGATGAAATAGGCCGGCGCCGAGCCCCGCGACACCGACGCCCGTCGGCGCCCCAGCCAGATGCGCCTCGATGTCTCCGGCCAAGGCGATCGGCAGAACGCCGGCCTCCTCGCGCAGAATTTCAGCGACCTCCCAGCCATGGTCCGCGCAATAGGCGTCGATCGCCGCGCGCACGCCGTCATGGTCAAGGGCTGCGCCGTCAGCGTAATAAGTGTCCTCGACCAAAGCGGTGTCCTCCGTAAACGGTAGAACATAGACGAAGCGGTAGCCGTCGGATTGGGACACGGTGGCGTCCATAATGATCGGCGCGGTGAGGCCATGGGGGCGGGCGAAGCGCAGCTCGAGACCGAGAAATTTCTGAAAACCGATGGTCAGCGCCGGCGCCGGGCGTTGGCCGCGCGCGTCGATTACCGCATCGGCCTCGATCACGCGCCCATCGGCGAGCCGCGCCGCAGTCGCACTGAGTTCGACGATGTCGGCGTTGAAGATCGCCGCCTCGTCCAATAACGGCGCGACGGCGTCATGAAGCCGCGCCGAGGTGGCCGATTGATAGCCAGTGGCGAGGCTGCGCCGATGGTTTGGAAAGCGCACCTCTTGCCCGGCCCAGCGATGGACGACGATCGGCGCTAGCCATGCGGCCTGGCCATGGCTGACGTCGGTCGCGTGAAACGACCAGGTATGATTGCCGCCTAGCTTGGCCCCGCGCTCGATCACGCAAACGCTCAGATCCGGACGGGCCGTCTTCAGCCGCCACGCGATCAAGCTGCCCGCCAGACCGCCGCCGGCGATGGCAATATCTGATTTCATCGACGCCCTTAAGAAACCGCTGCGATGCCGATCTATAGGCCGATCTGGCGACGGCATAAAGAGCGCGGCGCGGCGTCGCTTGAGATTGCCCTGGCCGCTATTCGAGCCTAATACTCGCGTCGGCATTTTGGGGAGAGACAATGATCCGCATCATTATCGCGATTGCGGCGCTGGCGATGACGCCTTCCGCCGCCCATGCATGGGGCAAAACCGGCCATCGCGTCACCGGCGCCCTGGCCGAAGCGCATCTCAGCGCCGACGCGCGCGCCGCCATCGACGGCATTCTCGACCCTGGCGAAGATCTCGCCAAGGCGTCCACCTGGGCGGATTTTATGCGCGCCAGCGACGATTCATTCTGGCGCCGCGAAGCCGGACCATACCATTATGTCACGGTGCCGAAGGCGAAGACCTACGCCGAGGTCGGCGCGCCAAAACAAGGCGACGCGGTCACCGCCCTCGCCCGGTTTCGCGCCGTGCTGCGCGATGAAACCGCGTCCCGCGGCGAAAAAGCCCTGGCCTTGCGCTTCGCCGTCCACATAATCGGCGATCTGCATCAGCCATTGCACGCTGGCCACGGCGGCGATCGCGGCGGCAATGATTTCGCCGTCACGTTTTTCGGCGAGCTGACCAATCTGCATTCGGTTTGGGACAGCCGCATGATCGATCACGAGCAATTGTCCTATACTGAAATGGCCGCATGGCTTGCCGCGTCGACGAGCGAGGACACGGCGATCGCCTGGCGCGAGATTGACCCTGAGGTTTGGATCGCCGAAAGCACCGCAATCCGGGATCAGATCTATCCGGAAGAACAAGAGCTCGCATGGCGCTATGTGTTCGACCACAAAGCGACCTATGAACAGCGGTTGAAAATGGCCGGCGTGCGCATTGCGGCGTATCTTAATGACGTCTTCGCGGAATAAGCGCCTAGCGATATTTGTCGTTTAAGCCTTTGCCGGCGGCGATCATCGGTATGACCTTGTCCAGGCGTCGCGCCTTGGTGGCGTCTTGTTTCGCCGACGCCACATGGTCGGCGTATTCCCGCTGCTTGCTCTTGCTCATGGCGTCGAACGCGGCCTTCGCCGCTTTGTCGTTCGCCAGCGCGGCCTTGAGTTCCGGCGGAACCACAAGAGGCTTCGTCCGATTGGGTTTGATCTCGGCGCCAGCGTCGACGAGGGCGATCGCCTCTTTGACATAGGCTTTCACGAGCCGCGCCTTGATCTCTTTCTTGTCCGCCATGCGCCATTGCCGAAGCGCACGGGTGACGCCGCTTTGGGCGTTCATCAACACCCCGGCCTCGTCCTTCAATAAGGCGCCTTGGTGAAACCACAGCCCAAAATAGGACTTGAAGGCGAGCAGACCGACGACGTTCTTGCCGTTGTAGGCGTAGCACGGCGCGCCCCATTTGATCTCTTCCACGAGGCCTGTGGAAGCGATGATCTTCCGCAACGTCGCCATTTCCTTGGCCCATGTCTCAAGGTCGGCGAAATACTCGTCAGGCGTTTTCTTCGCCATGGCAATATCCTCCTCGTTCCCGCGATGGCGAATCCTAACCGGCGCGCCAGCCTTTGTCAGCGCCGCTTGATCCCAGATCTCGCTACGGTACGCTTGGCGGCGTCGATAATCCCGGAGGCGATCCCATGTCGAAGAAAATGGCCGCGCTGCAAGATCGAATCCGCGAAATGGCCCTCGCTCTGCCTGAGGCCTTTGAAGAACACCCTTGGGACCATATCGCCATCAAAGTCCGCAAAAAGACTTTCGTCTTTCTTGGCGGTCACGCCGGCGCCGAGGGCATGTTTTCGATGACCGTGAAATTGCCGACGTCTTCGGAAATGGCCGCGACCCTTCCCTATGTGGAGCCCGCCGGCTATGGCCTCGGGCGTAGCGGCTGGGTGACCGTGAAATGCGCCGCCAAAGACAAACCCGATCCGACCCTATTCGAAGAATGGGTGGTGCAGAGCTATCGCGCCGTCGCGCCAAAGAAATTATCGAAGCTGTTGGACGCGGACGCGTGACGCCGCCGTTGCGTCGCAGCATTCGCGAACGCGCAGCCGATCTCTTGTCGCGTCAATTGATTGTTCCTATATTTTTATCGACGGCCTGATCGCGCCAGCGCGCGACCTTAAGCCCCGTCACGCCCTGGGGAGAGAGCGACCATTGATGACGCGACACGCCGCGATACTTCGTTTCTGCGCCTTCTCGCCGCCCTTATCCCTGCTAATCATGTAAATTGTTAGGAGCGCGCATGCCGTTTGTCGCCAATGAAATCGGAAAACGCATTTATCTTTGGTCTCGTAAAAAGGGCGCGCAATCGCCCGGCGTGAAACAGTGCGTGATTTCCGCCCATGGCGGGCAATCCAAGATCAACGGCATGGGCAACACTAATAACGCCGCCGCGTCCTTAGTGTATTACGCGCCACACGGATATATTCTGACTGATCCATCGCTGATGGGCATTATGGACGGCTCGGCGAAGCCGGTCGAAACCGTCGTGTCGACAAGCAGCCAGGACTATGAATTGTCTAAATACCAGGGGCGCCATGGCAGCAAATCCGAGACCTATGAACGCATTGGCGGCATGGCGGAACGGATCGAGGAAGATCTCGCCAATATGGAGCTGGCGATCGGGCAGTTTAAGTCGCTCGGCAAAGACAGTCGCGCCGAAGAAGTCGAAGCGCGCCTCAACAAAATGAAAAACAAGATGGACATTGTCACCATCCGCAATCGGCGCTTCGTCAAAGGAGACGTCCTGCTGTCAGAGGTCGTCAATGGCCTCGCCAAGGCGGGCTACAAATACGACGTCATTCATTGCTCGTTCTGTCGTTGCCGCCAAGAGGACGATTTCTCTTACAACCCCGTCAATCAAATTGCGAAGAACCCGGCGACTGGCCAGACCATCAAGATCTAGCGAAAGATCGATATGACGACGTCCGTCGTCATGTCGACGATCGTCGTCCAAGTCTAATCGAATTAGCCAGAAAACCGCCCAATGACCAACCGTCGCGCCGACCGCATTGCGATCGACGCGAGGCTTTTTACTCTCGGAACGAATGATTTTGCCAGTGCTAGCGGCGTTGGCGCCTAGTCGGCCTTAGCCTAGGAGCGCGCCGTCAGGAATCCATTCTGGACCTTCGCATCGACCATTATATTGACTTCGATACGCGATTCCATGTTCCCGGCGGATGCGATTTTCAGAAATTGGCTCGCCTTCGTAACCCGCCAAGCCGACGGTCTTGGCTTCATCGTTTTCTTTGCTTTTTTGCATCAAGGAATTGCCGCGAAGATTGTGATAGCAATGGATAAGCTCATGCGCCAATGCGATGAATGGGGGCCGCGATCCGTCTGGGGTCTTTTTGTTTTTTGGATCCCACTTAATTGCGCACGCCGCGCCTTCGCCAGGCGTGCAGCATTTGGCGTCGCTCATCGTATTGGTGACGCTGCCTTTGTCGTAGACGCGCCAACTCTTGCCCAAAATGCTCTTCTTTTGAGAATTGGTCGGCAAGATCTTGACGGTGAACGTCACGCCTTGCGACGTAAACGAAATATCATTGGATTTTTCCGAAATGCCCGCCAGCAAGGCCGCGCCGACGGGTTTGCTCGCAATTGAGTCTAGTGCGTCATTGACCAAGCCGACAAAGTGTTTGGAGTCGGTGTCTTTTGTGACGATCACGATGCCTGGATAATTGGTAGCCGTTCCTGTAACCACGTCTCTCCCCTTAAATTAGTAACTTTGATCACACTCGGTCCTTACGAAAGTTAGGGCGTCCACATCGCCAAAACAAGTGATCGGAACGATTTCGTCTCGCCAAATCAATATCGCGCTCCGCAGGCAAAATTGCGCCGCATGCGCCCTCACCG
>CAYWWL010000150.1:0-5538 GCA_964461925.1 uncultured Caulobacterales bacterium
TTGCGGCGGCGCGGGGGCATTCTTCCCGCGCAGGCCGCGTCGTCAATCCCGACTGTCAGTTCCCCGTCTGGTTTGGCGTCTGGTCTGGCGTCCGGTCTGGCGTCCGATCGGGCGTCCGCCGGCTTAGGCTTCCGACGGCGCCGGGCAGGGCGATTGGAACATGTCGAGCACCGCCTCGCTGGCCTTGGCTTCGGCTTGGCCTTTGATCGCCGGCTCGCCGGTGAGGAACACCGAAGCGGCGTTCACCGCTTGCGTGGTCTGCCGGATGAGGCGCAGCCCCGGCTGGGTTTGCAAGAATAGGGTCACGAACATGTTCGCGGCCAATAGGATTAGGACTGGGGTTGCGACTCGCATGGCTCTCTCTCCTTTGCTTCGTGGTCGTCGTCTCCGTTTCTGTTGCGTCCCATCAAGCGCTGGGACGCCTTGGTGATAGCCGCCCGGCGCGCCTGCAGGGTAGTTGATTGCGACTTTTCAGACGGGGATTGCGACCTGTTGGCGGCAAGTTAAGATCGTCTGGTCGCCTGTTCGCGACTTTCTCAAAACAAGTTTGAATCACTCTGCGCGCGGCGCTGGCGCGGCGCGGCGAAAGATGAAAAATTCAAGACAGTTCAGTAATTTGCGGGATTGCGCACGCGAGGCGTGCTATGCTCGCGGTGTCCCCCTCCGACTTGCATCCAGATCCGCGCAAGTTGCGTGCAAGTGGGGCGCTGGCGGGATGCGCCCGCCTGGCGAGACGGCCTGGCGAGACGGCTTGGCCGAACGAGCGGCGGGCGTCAATCCAAGGGAGCGGCGCCAGTGGAGCGGCGCCAAAGGAGCGACGCCAAGGGAGCGGCGCCAAAGGAGCGGCGCCAGGGAAACGAGAGCGGCGAAGGGGAGAGACGTGCCGAACAGCAAACAATTTCATCGCCGGCTCAATCTGATCCGTTTCGCCTTCGGCTTTCGCGACTACGCCCATTATCGCAACGGCGCCAATCAAGGCCGCATCGACCTCGCCGCCGGCGCCTTCGCCAATCTGTTTAAGTCCGTGGCGTTCAGCGCCTGGCGCCGGCTGCCGCCGCCCCCGGGCGTGGACCCAAGCCAAGCGAGCCCCGACCATCCGCAAGAGACCACCATGGACCGCTGGCTGCGCGGGGTCAGCGATCCCTACGCCAAGCAACACCATGGCGTCGTCTTCGTCTTGAACGCGATGCTCGCCGCCGCGCGCCAGGACCCCGATTACTTGATCGACGCCGGGGCGGTCGATCCGATGGCGTTCAACGAGCATTACGCGTTCAGCGTCGAAGACCTCGACCCGATCGCCCTAGAGCCGCGCTTCTTCGCGGAGAAAATGGGCTTCGACATCCGCTTGTTCGACGAATGGTGGACCGGCGCCCAAGCCGCCGCGGATCGCGACACCTCGACGATCCCCAATCCGGCGCGGCAATATATCGGCTTCTATTACGGCTATCAGCACCACGCCGAGGACAAGGACGAGATCCAGCGCCATGTCTATCTCGTGCACGAGAACGCCGCCCGGGACGGCCTGCAACTTTTCGTCGCCGGTCCCGCCGAGCAGGTCTGGGAGGGCGATTTGGTGATGGGCCAAAACGCTTTTTCCGCCGTGGTCTCGAAACATGACGAGACCTTAGGGCTGCAAGCGAACACCGTGTCGCTCGCCCATGATGACGGCAATCCCGATCTTCTGCATGGATTCCGTACCCGGACGATTGAGAAAGCGCCGCGCCACATCGCGTCGTATCGGGTTCTGCTGCTGCGCATGCGCGAGGCGCGCTACGAGGTCTTCAGCAGCGAAGACTTAAGCGATCAGGCGGTGCGCGATGAATTGCTGAGCCTGGCGACGAGCATCGACCCGGCCGCGCCCGGGGGCGATCCGGTGGCGCGGATCATGGCGGAGGGCCTGTCCGCGCCCCAGGTTTCGGAAATCGACTTTAAGGACTATCCGGAGAAGCCGTCGCACAATCTTTTCTCCATGAACCGGGCGCTGTTCGACTTCGCGCGGGCGCGCACCGCCGACTTGAAAAAAGCGAGCTGACCATGGCGAAGCCTGCAGCGTTCGTTCTGACCTGTCTCGCGGCCTTATTCGGCGCCGTCGCGAGCGCCGGCCCCGCGGCGGCGGCGTGCCAGTCGGTCACGTTCCGCGGCGCGCCGATCGTCTACTGCGTTTTTAAGCCGTCAACGGACGATATCCGGCTTTATCTCGACGACGCCGAGGGCGCGCCGCTGGGGCATTTCGGCGCTTTAAGAACCCACGCCGCGGCGGCGGGGGAGAAAATCGTCTTCGCCATGAACGCCGGCATGTATCACCGCGATCGCTCGCCGGTGGGGCATTATATGGAGGCCGGCGCGGCGCGGAAAAAAGTCAACACTAATCCCGGGCCCGGCAATTTTCATATGTTGCCGAACGGCGTCGTCTGGATCGCCGAAGCGCCGGACGGAACCCGGTCCGGCCATGTGGCGACGTCCGAGGCCTATCTCGCTGACGCGCGCCATGTCCGCGACGCCAGCCAGTCGGGCCCGATGCTGGTGATCGACGGCGCCCTGCACCCGCGCTTCCTTCCGGACTCGGACAGTAAAAAAAGGCGCAATGGGGTCGGCGTCAGGGATGACGGCGCTCTGGTGTTCGCGATCAGCGACGCGCCGATCAATTTCTACGATTTCGCCGTGTTCTTTCGCGACGAGATGAAGACCGCAAACGCGCTTTACCTCGACGGGACCATTTCCCGGCTGCACGCCGAGGAGCTTGGCCGCAGCGACCCCGGCCTCGCCATGGGGCCGATCATCGCCGTGACCGCGCCCCGGGACTAAGCGCCGCGCCATCGCCCCGCTAAAATCGCTCGCTAAACCCGATCAGGACAGGTTAGCGCCGGCGCGCTTGACATAATTATATAACTAGATATGTAGGTATATATGAACGATGCTGACGCCGCCGCCGCTTTCGCCGCCCTTGGTCACGCTCACCGCGTGGCGATTGTCCGTTTATTGGTGCAGGCCGGCGCCGACGGGCTCAACGTCACCACGTTGCGCGAGCATACGGACTTGCCGCCGTCGACCATCAGCCACCATTTGCGGATCCTCGCCGACGCTGGGGTGATCGCGCAAGAACGCCAGGGCCGGGACCTGATCTCCCGGGCCGCTTGGCGCCAGATCCGCGCGCTCAACACGTTCCTGATGCAGGATTGTTGCAAAGGCGTGTTCGCGAAAACCCGCGTCGCTTAAGCGACAAATCGCTGATCGCCTGCAAGGAGGCCCGCTAGAGACGCCCATGATCGCCATAAATGCCTAAATATCTAGGTATATAGATAACTCGCAAAGCCAAGAAAGGACCGAACCATGAACCGCTTGCATCTCCACTTACGGGTCGACGACCTCGCCGCCTCGCGCCGCTTTTATAGCGCGCTGTTCAACGCCGAACCCGACGTGACGAAGTCGGACTACGCCAAATGGATGCTCGATGATCCGCATATCAATCTCGCGATTTCGAGCCGCGGCGCCGGGGCCGCGGGGATCGACCATGTGGGCGTGCAAGCCGACACGGCGGAAGGGCTGAGCGCTTTGTCGCAACGGCTGAAGGCGGCGGAAATATCCACCCATGACGAAACCGCGGCGGAATGCTGCTATGCGGTGTCGGACAAGCATTGGGCGCGGGATCCATCGGGCGTGGTGTGGGAGATCTTCCGCACCATGGGCGCGGCGGAGACCTATGGCGATGACGACGGTCGCGCCGCGCTATTGGCCGGCGAGACGGCGCAGCCCGCCGCGGCGGAAAACGCGGCCGGCCCCAATGCGCGTTCTCAGGCCCATTCAAACGCCCGTTCTAAGCCCGGGCCCATGGCCGGCGGCTGCTGTTAGCCGCCGCCCCATTTGTCTTGCCCAGGCGCGGCTCCCCTGGTAAGACCGGCGCTCCGAGGGGCGCCGGCGGACCGGCTGAGATCGCGTTGCCTCCCGTCATAGGACGGCCTCATGCGAGCACCCTTTGAACCTGCCCGGTTAGGACCGGCGAAGGGACGGCCAATGACGATCACGATCAACGCACCGATCAACAAGACGATCAGAACCCCGATGAAAAACGCCGCAAGGGCGACGCAGGTCGCCAAGGCGACGTGCTGCGGCGTCATCGCGGCGCTCGCCATGGCCGCGTCCGCCGCCCGCGCCCATGATGCGGATCACGGCTCGGATCAAGGCGTCGCGGCGACGGCGCGCTATATCGCCAATGAAGGCGTGATGATCGAAGACGGCGACGCCAAGATCCTGTTCGATCCCCTGTTCCACAATAGTTTCGGTCAATACCGCGTGCCCTCGAACGAGGCCCGGGCGGCGATCCTCGCCGGCGCCGCGCCGTTCGACGGCGTCGACGCGATTTTCATCAGCCACGCCCATGGCGACCATTTCGCCGCTGACGACATGAACCGCTATCTCGCCGGCAACCCTGACGCTCGGCTCGTGGCCCCGCGCCAAGCGGTGGCGCAGATGCGCGCCGAAGACGGCTGGCGCGAGGCGTTCGCGGCCCGCATCACCGCCATCGCCCTCGACTTCGGCGATCCGGCGCAATCCTATGACCTCGCCGGCGTATCCGTCGACGTGGTGCGCATTCCCCACGCCGGTTGGCCCGGCCGCGCCGACGTGGAGAACATGCTCTATCGCGTCTCCACCAGCGAGCGCGCCACGGTGATGCATATGGGCGACGCCGATCCCGACGACAGTCATTACGCGCCCTATGACGCCCTGTGGCGGGCCAAGCGCACCGACATGGCGTTCCCGCCCTATTGGTTCTATTCCACCGCCGACACCCATCGCATCGTCACGCAGCGCTTGAACGCCGATCAGGTGGTCGGCGTGCACGTGCCGGAACGCACGCCGCCCGGCCTCGCCGCGGCGAAAACCCGCTTCGGCATCGACTACTTCTCCATCCCGGGCGAGTCCCGGACCATCCACGCGCCGACCTCCGGCGCCTCATCAGCGGACGCTCCTCATGAATAAGCACACGGATCAATCTGAGTTTAAAACCCCGGAAGTCACCACCGGTCCATTGCCGGCGAGCCGCAAGACCTATGTCGAAGGCGAGATCTTCAAGGACCTGCGGGTGCCGGTGCGCGAAATCGATCTGCACCCGTCGGCGGGGGAGCCGCCGGTGCCGGTGTACGATCCTTCAGGACCGTACACCGATCCGAACGTGAGCATCGACGTGGAGCGCGGCCTGTCGCGCTTGCGCACCGATTGGATCGTCGAGCGCGGCGGCGTCGACGCCTATGACGGCCGCGAGGTCAAGCCGGAGGACAATGGCGGGGCCACGGGCAAATACCTCGCCCGGGAGTTCCCGGTGCGCAACGCGCCGTATCGCGGCCGCGACGGCGAAATGGTGACGCAATTGGAGTTCGCCCGGGCCGGGATCGTCACCCGGGAGATGGAGTTCATCGCGATCCGCGAAAACCTCGGCCGCAAGGCGATGCTCGAGGGCGCGGAAGCCGCCGTCGCCGCCGGGGAGAGCTTCGGCGCGGAGATCCCGGCCTTCATCACGCCGGAGTTCGTCCGCGACGAAGT
>CAYWWL010000151.1:0-3575 GCA_964461925.1 uncultured Caulobacterales bacterium
AACATCGCTTTCACCGTTCCGGCTGTGCCTACCGGCATAAAGGCGGGCGTGCGGATTTCGCCGCGCGACGTGGCGATGGTTCCCCGCCGCGCGCCGTCGGATTCGGCCAATAATTGGAATGAAAACGGTGCGCTCACGGCGTCCTACATCAATTTGCGGCCATTCGGCACAGGCCGATCCGGTCCGATTAAGACCACCGCGTCATCGGCGTCCATAAACCCAAGGGTTAGAACCTCAGACATGAAGTCAGCGATCTGGCGCGGCGGGAAATTCACCACCGCGGCGACTTGCCGACCGAGCAAGTCTTCTTTGCCATAATGAGTTGTGATCTGGGCTGAGGATTTCTTGACGCCGATGTCGTCGCCGAAGTCGATTTGCAGTTTCCAAGCCGGCTTGCGCGCTTTTGGAAAATCGTCCACCGCGATGACCGTTCCGATACGAATGTCGACGCGCTCGAAATCGGCGAAACTAATTTCGTCCATCGTTTCTCTCCAGGAGACAGGCGTCGCCGAACGAATAGAACCGGTAGCCATTGGCGATCGCATGGGCGTAGGCGGCTTTCATGGCGTCAATGCCGGCGAAGGCGGACACTAACATGAATAATGTCGACCGCGGCAAGTGGAAATTCGTCATCAAGACGTCGACGGTTTTGAAGCGGTAGCCCGGCGTGATGAAGATGTCGGTTTCATCCGCGAATGGGACGACCTCGCCATTGTCTTTGGCTGCGCTTTCCAGCAGTCGCAATGCGGTCGTCCCGACGGCGACGACGCGGCCGCCCTTGGCCCGCGCAGCATTGATCGCGTCGGCTTCCGCCTCGGTGATGCGCCCCCATTCCGCGTGCATCACGTGATCATCGGTGTCGTCGGCCGACACCGGCAAAAACGTCCCGGCGCCAACATGCAAGGTGAGGTTGGCCCGGGCGACGCCGGCGTCAGCGATCGCCGCCAATAACCGGTCAGTGAAATGCAGCCCCGCCGTGGGCGCGGCGACGGAGCCTTTTTCATCCGCATAGACTGTCTGGTATCGCGCAGCGTCGTCGGGGGTAAGATCGCGCTTGCGGGCGATATACGGCGGCAGCGGCGGCGCGCCGAGACGCTCCAACGCTGCGTCGAACGCGGCGGGATCGCCGAGGAAGCGCAGCGTGGCCTCCGCATCCATCCTGTCGATGACCTCAGCTGTCAGCACGGCGCCCGCCTCGCCATTGAACGTGAGCACGTCTCCCACACGCACCCGCTTCGCAGGACGGACAAAGGCGCGCCAGTCGACCGATCCGACCGCATTCTCAAGACGTTTGTGCAACGTCACGTCAACGGTGACCGCGCCGCCGCCGCCATGGGCCCGCGCTGGTCGTTCCGCCGTCAGCTGAGCCTTAATCACCGCCGTGGTGTTGACCACCAATATGTCGCCGGGCCGCAAGAGCCCTGGCAAATCACCGACATTGCGGTCGTCTAGGCCGGCGCGGCGCACATGGAGGAGCCGCGCGCTATCGCGTGGCTCCGCCGCGGTCAGGGCGATCCGGTCTTCCGGTAGATCAAATTCAAACTCGTCAACGCGCATGGCGGCGGTGATAGCCCTTTCAGCCGTGGCGCGACAAGCGCAATCCTAAAACGCCGGCCCGAACTTTTTATTGGTCGGGAACCCCTTCGGCGCCACTTTACCGGCCTGAGCCCGCTTGCCGACAAATGACTTCCAACCTTCGACGGTCTGCACCCGGTTCGATCGATCAATCCACGTCAAGCCCGCTTTCTTCGAGAAGGCTTTGGCGTCGGAAAGGCCGCCCTTCTGGAATTTTTGCAGCACGACCCCCTTGCCCCTCGTCATCTCCGGCAAGTCGGCGAGCGGAAAGATCAGCACTTTCTTATTGTCGCCGACGCAAGCGATCATGTCTGACGAAGGTTCGCCCGCCGCCGTAACCGGACGGCATACGCACGCCTCGGCGCCTGCCGGCACGTTTAAGACCTGCTTGCCCTTCTTGGTGTTGGCGACACAGTCTTCTTCCTTGGCGATAAAGCCATAGCCCGCGCTCGACGCCAGCAAGAATTGGCGCTCGCCGGCGAACAAAAACGCCGTCGCGACGGAATGGTCATTGCCAAGATCCACAAGTAAACGGATCGGCTCGCCATGGCCGCGCCCGCCGGGCAAGCTCGACACGTCAAGAGTATAGAATTTGCCGTCCGTACCGAACAGCATCAGCCGGTCGGTGGTCATGGCGTGGATGACGAAACCCTCGCGGTCGCCCTCCTTGTATTTCACGTCGGCGGCGGACTCCACATGACCCTTCATGGTGCGGACCCAGCCTTTTTCCGACAAGATGATGGTCAACGGCTCTTTTTCGACCAACGCTTCAAGGTCAACTTCATCCGCATCCGGCGCATCTTCTATGCTGGTCCGGCGACGGCCAAGATCGGACTTCGGATCGAAATATTTGCGCGCGTCGCGCAGTTGTTCGGCGATTTTCGACCATTGGGCGTCTTCCGACTTCAACAACGCCTTCAACGCCTTCTGCTCGGCCTTCAGCGCCTTGTATTCGGACTTGATCTCCATTTCCTCAAGCTTGCGCAGATTACGCAGGCGCATATTGAGGATCGCTTCGGCCTGGGTATCCGTAAGGCTGAAGGTTTTGATCAGTTCGACTTTTGGTTCGTCCTCATACCGGATAATCCGGATCACCTCGTCGAGATTGAGATACGCGACGAGAAAGCCGTCAAGGATCTCCAGGCGGCGGGCGATCTTCTCAAGCCGATGATTGGTGCGGCGGATCAGAACGTCCCGCCGGTGGGTGAGATAGGCGCTCAATACTTCGCGCAACCCCATCACCCGCGGCGCGCCCGTAGCGTCCAGAACGTTCATGTTGAGCGAGAAGCGGTTTTCGAGATCGGTCGCCTTGAACAGGCTTTCCATCAACGCCGTGGGGTCAATCGTCCCGGACTTAGGCTCGAGAATAAGCCGCACGTCTTCGGCGCTTTCGTCACGAATATCCGCAAGCGCCGGGAGCTTCTTCGCTTGGATCAGCTCGGCGATGCGTTCGATGAGGCGCGATTTTTGAACCTGGTACGGAATTTCCGTCACGACGATCTGATATTTGCCGCGACCAAGATCTTCGGTCGACCAGCGTGCGCGCACGCGGAAGCCGCCGCGCCCGGTGGCGTAGGCCTCAATCATGTCGTCGGCGCTTTCGACGCAGACCCCACCCGTCGGGAAGTCCGGTCCCTTGACGTATTTCATCAAGGTCTCGGTGCGCGCGTTCGGCGACTTAATCAGATGCAAACAAGCGTCGATCAGCTCCGCAGTGTTATGCGGCGGGATCGAGGTCGCCATGCCTACGGCGATGCCGGACGCGCCATTGCTCAACAGATGCGGGAACGCCGCCGGCAAGACGTCAGGCTCCTCGCCCTCGCCGTCATAAGTCTCGCGGAAATCAACCGCGTCTTCGTCGATGCCTTCCAGCAGCATGATCGCCGCTTCGGTGAGCCGGCTCTCGGTGTAGCGCATCGCCGCGGCGTTATCGCCGTCGACATTGCCGAAATTGCCTTGGCCGTCGACCAGGGGCACCCTGACCGAGAAATCTTGCACTA
>CAYWWL010000151.1:3585-5537 GCA_964461925.1 uncultured Caulobacterales bacterium
GGTGAAGTCCTGCGCCATGCGCACCAGCGCGTCGTAGATCGCCTGGTCGCCGTGGGGGTGGAAGTTACCCATCACCTCGCCGACGACCTTGGCTGATTTTTTGTATGAACCGTTCGGGCTCAAGCGCATTTGGCGCATGGCGTAGAGGATGCGTCGGTGAACCGGCTTTAGGCCGTCGCGAACGTCAGGCAGGGCTCGCGCCGTGATCGTCGACAGAGCATAGGCCAAATACCGCCGGGACAACGCCTCATCGAGCGGTTCGAGAAAAATGTCTTCCGGCTTATCCGGCGGCGGCGTTTTCTTGGAGCGAGTCTTCGCCATTAATCTTTACACCTATTATAAATGCGATATGGGGAAAACCGGCGCACCGCGCAGAACGGCGCGACCATGGCCCCGAAAGCCTCTGGTTAGCCGCTTTCGGCGTCGTTGCGCAACATCTCAATCATCCTCATCCGCGGCTCCGGCAACGTGCGGTCTGCGGGGTGAAGGATGCGGGTTTCGAGGAAATACCCCGTCAACGTCAACGCCTGCAGCGCTTCGACGTCCGTGGCATCAACGCCGCCATCAATGAGAAAGCTCGGCAACGGCAATAACCGGTCATGATAGGGGGCGCCTGCGTCGCGCGACACGGATTGAGCGGATTTCGGCGAGACGTAAATCAGATCCTCGCGCACGCCAGTCGCGGCGCATTTATCCAAGGTGAGGCCAAAGCCCAAGGCGGACAATAGTCCTAGTTCAAAGCGCGCCATCACCGCAGGCCAGAGCTCGCGATTATCGAGAGCGTCAAGCACAACGCGCAAGGCCTCATAGACGCCGGCATGGGCTTGGCGCTCCGGCAGGCACGCGAGCGTCGTCGCGCATACGCCGGACAAGCCCGCAAGAGATCGTTGATCGTGCATCAAGACAGCTGCGCGCGCTTCCGTCAGCTCTAGGGTGAAGTGGCCAAGGCTATCGCGAATGCGCCCTTTCCAATCAACAGAAACGCCGTTGCCGGTTTGAAGGATCGGCCGCATCTTCTTGCCCTGGCCGCCATAGACGAGCCCCGCCCATCGGCCATGGGCCGCGGTTAGAAGGTCGACGACGGCGTGGGTTTCGCCATGCGCCCGCGCCGCGAGAACGATCCCTTGATCGGTGAATTCCATGCCGACGATGTAACGACGATCCGCCCTAAAAGCAAAACCTAGCGCCTGTACATTTGACCGAAAATATCGCCGTAGAACTTTGATTTGACTAGAAAAATCGCGTCAGCCGCAGCGTAAAAAAGTCATCGTCGCGGAAGCTGAATAGCACATTGTCCGGATCGACGTTGAGAAACAGCCGGCTTTCCATCTCCACCAACCAATCTTCCCCAAGTTGGCGTTCGGCTTCGATGAAGACGCCCAGAGACTGATCATCCGCATCGATGGTCGCGCCGGCGAGCAACGCGGCGCCTTGGGTGTCGTTAAAAGCCAGTCGACCGCCGACGAAAACATCATTGTTCGCGATCGTCACGGGCGCGGCCAGGGTCGGGCCGAAATCCTCTAGGATAAAGCCTTCGTCGCGACCGTCATATTGGTACTCCGCCAACAGCCCCAAGTCGGCGTTGGTGCCGAGGATCTGATACAGCGTGTACTCGACGCCGGCGACCGAGGCGAAAAACGTGTCGCCGTGACCGTCGCGGACAATGGCCTCGCCTTTCCACAGCCAAGGCCCCGTCGTATACTGTACGTCGATCGCCCCTTGGGTGATTTCGTCATAGACGGGGCGCAAGGTTTGTCCATCGGACGCAAGCGCAAAGCGTGGCTCTCGCGACGTGCCATGAAAGATTGAGACGCCAAAATCCCAAGCGCCAACATAGTGGCTGTACCGCCCTGCAAGGTCGATCGCTCCACGCCGCCAGGACCGTTCAAAGATCGGATTCTCCGTATCGACCACTAATTCAAACCGACCGCGCCCATCGACGCCGGGAAAGG
>CAYWWL010000152.1:0-3172 GCA_964461925.1 uncultured Caulobacterales bacterium
GTGGGGGTGCGTCGGTTGTGGCGTGTGCTGGAGCGCTGCGTTGGAGCGGCAGTGCGGGCTATCCGGGGATCGTCGCGTTGCCGTTTTTGCAGGAGGGCGTCGCGGTGGTCGCCGCGGCCACGGCGTCGTTGATGGGATCAGGCCCTTTGGTGCTGATCTTCGCGGTGATCCTGGCCGGCCTTACCGCCAGCGACGTGTGGAAATACTGGCTCGGCTATTTCGCGCGCAAGCATGATTGGGCCCACCGTTTCGCTGAAAAGAAGGGGGTCTCGGTGGCGGGCAAACTTGTCCGCAATGAATTGGGCAAAACGCTCTATGTCGCTCGCTTCGTGCCGGGCACGCGCATCCCGACCTATGTCGCTTGCGGCTTTTTCACCATCCCATATGTGAAATTTTGCGCGATTGTCGTGCTCACCGCCTTCACCTATGTTTCGCTCACCTTCGCCCTGTTCCATACCGTCGGCGCCGTCGCTGGCGAGCAGGCGAAATATTGGTTGCCGGCGATCGCGATCAGCACCGTCGGCGGGTATATTTTCATCCGGTGGCTGCGCCATCGCCGTAACCAATTGGGACCGATGACGCCCATGTCCGACGACTTCGACGAACCGTTGGACGACCTCGTCGACGCGCCGGTGGCGCACACGCCAGCGCCGACGTCGGAACCCGCGTCGCAGGACACGCCGTCATCGGCCGCTAGATAAGGACCGCACTCGAATGGATTTCGCGCTTTCAGAAGAACAAGAAGCGATCCGCGACATGGCGCAACGTTTCGCCGACGAGGAATTAAAGCCCTATGCGGAGAAATGGGACGAGGAAAAGCATTTCCCCGTCGACGTGATTAAAAAGACGGCGGAGCTCGGGCTCGCGGCGATCTACACCCGCGAGGACGTGGGCGGATCAGGCCTCGGCCGGCTCGACGCGGCGTTGATTTTTGAAGCGCTGTCTTCGGGCTGCACCTCCACCGCGGCGTTCATCTCGATCCACAATATGTGTTGTTGGATGATCGATCTGTTCGCTGAAGACGCCGTGCGCAAAAAGTTCTGCCCGAAGCTCGCGAGCATGGAGTTGGTCGCCAGCTATTGCCTGACCGAACCTGGATCAGGCTCGGACGCCGCGGCGCTGAAAACCAAAGCAGTGCGCGACGGCGATCATTACGTTCTGAACGGTTCGAAAGCGTTCATCTCCGGCGCCGGCGTGTCGGATCTCTACGTCGTCATGGTCCGCACCGGCGAGCCAGGACCACGGGGCATTTCCACTATTCTCGTGGAGAAGGACGCGCCGGGGCTCAGCTTCGGCGCCAATGAGCGCAAGATGGGCTGGAACTCGCAGCCGACCCGGATCGTGAATTTCGAGGACTGCCGGGTGCCGGCCGAGAATCTCGTCGGCGCGGAAGGCGAGGGTTTCAAATTCGCCATGATGGGGCTCGACGGCGGCCGGCTCAATATCGCCGCTTGCTCCCTTGGGACGGCGAGTGCCGCGCTCAAGCACACCCTCGATTACACCAATGAACGACGCGCTTTCGGCAAACGCCTCAATGATCAGCAGGCGATCCAATTTAAGTTGGCGGACATGGCCACTGAATTGGAGGCGGCGCGGGTTTTCTTGTACCAAGCGGCGTGGAAGCTCGACAATAAGACGCCGGACGCGACCAAGTTCTGCGCCATGGCCAAGCGCTTGGTCACCGACACCGGATTCCAGGTGGTCAATGAGGGATTGCAGCTGCACGGCGGCTATGGCTATCTGCGCGACTATCCATTGGAGCGCATGCTGCGCGACGTGCGCGTGCACCAAATCCTCGAAGGCGCGAATGAAATCATGCGCGTCATCGTCGCCCGGGACATGTTGAAAGAATACCAGGCCTAAAAACCTGCGCCGCCGTTAGCCGGAGAACATTCGGTGCAAGCGGTGGCGCACGTGCTCCAGCTTGATCCGATTGTCCCAGTCCATGCGCAAGCCTTCCAGCGCGGCGACTTCGTTCAGGGTATAGAGCAATTCGCGCTGGGTCTCGTCGGCGATCTGGCTTTCAATGAAGGTGATGGCGACGAGCCGCTCGCCTTTCTCAACCGGACGCACTTCATGGATCGTGGTCGATGGATAGACCACCGCCGAGCCGGCCTTCAGCTTCACGTCAAGATGGCGCTCGCCGATATGGATGCGCAGCTCGCCGCCGTCGTATTCTTCGGGTTCGGAAATGAACACGGTGCACGACACGTCCGAGCGCAACATTGCGCCGGGCGCGAAGACATAGGCCGAATCCGGATGCGCGCCATAGGTCATGCCCGGACCGTATTTACACAGCATCGGCGGGGCGAATTGATTGAAGAAGGCGTAATTGCGGAATTGTTCGCTCGCCTGCAGGGCTTGGCCGACGATTTGCGCCGACTGATTGTACGCCTCGCTCGACATCTCAATCTGTTGGTTGTTTTTCGTCGGATTGTTCGGCGCGCTGATCCGCCCGTCGATAAAGCTCGCTTTGCCGGCGATGTCGCGCAGGGCGGACAGCTGACTTGGCGAGAGGACATTGTCGATTTCAAGAAACATAGGAAGATGAGCCGCCATTCATTGCGAGACGATTGGCCATAGCATAGCGCGCCGCGTCGCGCCAAGGCGGATCCCGGAGCGGCGCGGCGAGGCGACTTTGCAAAGCGATGAAAAAGGCCTATTCCCGGGGCCGCGCATCGATAGAGGAGAACCGCGCATGAGCGCTGAGATCGAATTTGAACAACGCGGCGCCTGGGGCGTGATCACGCTGACCCGGCCTGAAGCGCTGAATGCGCTCACCCATGGCATGGTCGAAGCGTACCGCGGGCGTCTCATGGAATGGGAGGCGCAACCGTCGATCAAGGCGGTTTTGGTCAAGGGCGCAGGCGATCGCGCGTTTTGCGCCGGCGGCGACATTCGCTGGCTGCACGACACGGCCAAGCAGGACGTCGACGCGGCGTGCGCTTTTTTCAACGACGAATACCGCAACAATGCGGCGATCTATCATTTTCCAAAGCCGCATGTCGCGATAATCGATGGCGTCGTCATGGGCGGCGGCGTCGGTATATCCGTTCACGGAGATTTTCGCGTCGCCGGCGACCAGACCTTGTTCGCCATGCCGGAGACCGGCATTGGCCTATTCCCGGACGTGGGCGGCGGCCATTTCATGCCGCGCCTGCATGACGGGCTG
>CAYWWL010000152.1:3182-5534 GCA_964461925.1 uncultured Caulobacterales bacterium
TATGCGTTGACCGGCGCCAGGGCGAAAGCGGCGGACTGCGTCGCCGCTGGCGTCGCCACCCATTATGCGCCGTCGGACGCCATGGACGGCGTGATCGACGCGTTGCTCGCGTTGCCTTTGGGCGCCCACGCCCACGCGGACATCGAAGCGGCCCTCGACGCCGCGGCGGCGGACCCGGGCCACGCGCCGATCAACGACATTCGCGAAGCGATCAAAGAAACCTTCGACGGCGTTGAAAGCTTGGATGCGCTGATCGACGGATTGAAAGCCCGCGGCGGTGAATTCGCGAATGCGACCCTGGCCACCCTCGAACGGATGTCGCCGACGTCGATGAAGTTGACCTTCGAACAGATGCGCCGCGGCCATGGCTTGGATTTCGACGACGTCATGCGCATGGAGTATCGCATGGTGTCCCGGGTGATGCAGGGGCATGACTTTTTCGAAGGCGTGCGCGCGCAGATCCTTGATAAAGACCGGTCGCCGACCTGGTCGCCGCAGACCCTGGCCGAGGTCGACGACGCCGCCATCGCCGCTTATTTCGACGATCTTGGAGAGAAGGAACTGATCCTGCCATGACTGAATCGCTGACCCTATATGGTTCGTTGACCTCGCCTTTCGTGCGCGCGGTGCGAATCGCGGCCCAGGAACTCGACCTGCCGGTGACGTTCGAAGACACGGTGGTCAAACCGACGCAAGTCAATCGCGCTTATGGCGACGCGGTCAATCCGCTGCGCCGGGTGCCGGCGCTAAGAATCGAGACCGGCGAGGTCATCGTCGATAGTCGCGTCATTCTCGAATACCTCAACGCCAAAGCAGGCGGCGCATTGATTCCCGCTGACGCCGCTGCGCGGGTCGCGCGGTTGAATCTCCATGCCGTGGTCGCCGGCGCCACAGAAGCCTTGGTATTAGCCATGTACGAAAGCGTCTTGCGTCCCGAGGAGCGGCGCTGGCCGGAATGGATCGACGATCAGATCAATAAAGCTGAGACCACGTTTGATTGGGTCGAGGCGCGGGTCGACGACTATGCGGCGGCCTTCGACGTGGCTGGCATCGGCCTTGTGTGTCTTGTCGGTTATGCGGATCTACGCTTTCCTGACCGCAACTGGTTGGCGGACCGGCCGCGTCTCACGGCGTACATGGACAGCGTCGCCGATCGGTCCAGCGTCGCCGACACCCAGCCGCCGAAAGCTTAGATGAAACGCAGGCCGGCCTCGCTGTCGACCTGCCATAGGACTTCGCACACGCTCGCCGCCGCGGCGCTCGACAATCGCAGGCCAACCACGTCCGGCAATCGGCGCCGACTGATCAAAGTGATCTTCGCCCCGCGTCGATTGAGGTTTTTGACGACGCAATCGGCGACGCCGTCGCCGGGAATCTCCAGGCGCGCGAACTTGTAGACGTCAGGCCGAAAATTGCGACGGCGTTCATGCCAGCGTTCGGGCATGTTGCGCAGGCGGCCGGCGCGCACGGCCGCGCCGATCTGGCGATGGCGAGTATCAGCCATATCTATGCATCCACTATGGTCGGTCGAAATATCCGACCACCATAGGGTTATGGCGTTTACTGACTGTTAAGAATAATTTTCCGGACGTATAAATCTACGCCGATCCGCCGCCGGGTCGCAAAAGGCGTTGGGGGGCGGGGCCTATTCGTCGTCGTCGTCGCGCGCGGCTTTATAGGTCTTGCGTTTGGTGTTCCAGAACTCCAAGCCGGCATGTTTCGATTTCTGCCAGACCGTGCGGCAGACCCGGGTCTGACCGGTCTCGATAAACGTCAACTTCACCGTGCCGGGAAGATCCCGCTCTTCTTCGAGCTTGATGCGCGCGCCGCCGTCGCTCATGTCGCGGATGATGCAGTCGACCTCGACATTCGCTTCCACCACGAGCTTGGCGAAAATATAGGTCGGCACGCGAGCGCTTTGACGACGCTCTTCATCGTGCGTTGTCTTCTCGTCGAGAAATTCGCTCCAACGGCTGGTTCCCGTTGCGGAATTCTTGGTTGCAGGCTTTGCCATGCAGGTTTCTCCAACGCGTCTCTACGCTATACCAACGTTCATTTACGCCGGAATTGGTTTGAGTTTAGTAAATATCGATTAATCGGAGCCGTTTCATTTTGGTGCAATCGACCCTAGCCAATTGCGCCCCGGGTCCTATGTATAGAGCCATGTCGCCACCCCTGTCAGATACGCCGCCTGCGCCCAAGGGCGGGCTCGGTTCGATATTCGCCCGCATGGCGGCCGCCTTATGGCGACCGGAAATGGCGCGCTGGCGCTTCCGCATGGCGTTCGCGTTCGCGCTCACCTTGGCGGCCAAGGGCCTGTCGGTGATTGCGCCGGTGCTGCTGGGCGAGGGG
>CAYWWL010000153.1:0-5463 GCA_964461925.1 uncultured Caulobacterales bacterium
GGAAACGGTGTTGCTTTCGCTGACGGCGTCGTTCGGAGCGTCGGTGACGGTCAATGTGACGGTATAGTCGCCAGCTTCGGCGAAGGTATGGCTCGGGTTAGTGGCGGTGGACTCGCCGCCGTCGCCGAAGCTCCAGGCGCGGGAATCAATGACGCCGTCTTCGTCGCTCGATTGGTCGGTGAAATCGCAAGCGAGGTCGACGCAGTCAAAGCTGAAGCCGGCCACGGGCGGGACGTTATCCGGGGCGCCCGAGCCGATCATGGTCGGCGCGAAAACGCCGCGATCGCTGAGGTCGAGCAAGCTTTCTTGGACGCCGTCGCCGGAATCGTCGATCCAATTGAAATTGCCGTAATTCACTAAGGTGTCTCGAAGCCGCTGCACGTCGGCGGCGTTACGGGGCGCGTTGGCGCCGCTGGCCAAAAGCGCCGCCGCGCCGGCCACGTGGGGCGCGGCCATGGAGGTGCCGCTTAGCGTCCTGTACTCGCCCTGTTCGAGAGGGACGGTGGAGCGAATGCAGGCGCCGGGCGCGGCGATGTCAACCGCCGTGCCCCAATTCGAAAAGTCCGCAAGCGTATCGTCTTCGTCGCTGCGGCACGTGGGCGATCCGCGACCGCCAGATTGTCCGTCGAAATCCGCTAAGGCCGAGACGGTGATCGCCGACGGGACGTAAGCGGGAGAATAGTCATTGGCGTCAACGCCTGCGTTGCCGGCGGCGACCACGACGGCGACGCCATTGGCGACGGCGTTGTCGATGGCTTCGCGATAGGCGGTGCTGATCCCGGAGCCGCCGAGGCTGAGATTCATCACCTCAATGCCGCCTTGCGCCACCACCCAGTCGATGCCGGCGATTACGCCGGAGGTAAAGCCTGAGCCTTCTGAGTCGAGCACCTTGACCGCCCACAGGCGCGCGCCAGGAGCGACGCCGACGACGCCGAAATCATTGTCGATGGCGGCGGCGGACCCGGCGACATGGGTGCCGTGGTAATGGTCGTCGTCGCCGTTAGCGCTTGGCTCGCAATAATTGGTCCCGAAAATGAAGAAGCCCGTCCGGAACGTGCAATCGATGCCGCCCACGACATTGAGGTCGGGATGGTCATCGATGCCGGTGTCGAGGATAGCGATGTCCACGTCGACGCGATTGTCGTCGACGCCGTCAATGTCGAGATTGCCATTGTCGGCGGCGAAACTACGGCTAAGGCCTGTTGGGACTTGTTGCGCGGAAATCTGTACCGGGAGGTCTTCTTCGATATAGGCGACGCGGCTGTCTTCGGCGATGCGATCGATCAGTCGCCGCGAGACGGCGAGGGAGAAGCCGCGCAACGCGCGACGTTCGCCGCGGCCGTAGACATGGCCGACCCGTCCGCGGGAAAACCGCGCGATTTCATTGGCGATCCGGTCCGGCGCTCCGGCGTCGTCGCGCAGGACGATGATGTAATTCTTGAAGTCTCGGGCGGCCCAGACGATTTCGCCGGTTTCTTGGGCGGCGACCTGAGCGCCGCCGAGCAGCGCGACGGCGCCGGCCATGGCGCTCGCAATCCAATTTCTTCCTCGTCCTAGGACCATTTCCCCCTCCGCAATTCTTGCATGGATTCCCGTCGGCGCGAACGCGCTTCGCCCGCAAAGGCGCCGCGAGTGTCGGCGTGAACGGCCAAATCCGTCAAGCGACCTAAAGGCGAATTCATCTTCGCCGGGGGGCGTTCGGCGATTATTTCACGAAAATCGGCGCGTTGGCCGTCCCAACTTTATCTTGCGGGTCCGACGTGGTCGCGAAAAGCCGATACTCGCCGGCTTCGTCGGGCGCGCGGAAGGTCAGGCTCGATACGTCCTGGGAAACGATATCGAGGGCCACCAAATCCGGCGACGCCTCGTATTCGCCCCCTGACGATCGCGTGCCCACTTCTCGGCGCAGCGCCCATTCGGTGGTCAAGGATTCGCCTTCCGGATCGCTGACGTCGATTTCCGCCGTGTAGAGAGCGCCGGCCTTAAGGTAGATATTGTCGATCGGACGCTTGCCGTCGATCATGATGCTCTTGGTCAAGGGCGCACGATTGTCAGGGTATGCGCCGGTCCAGAACTTGGTCAATTCGTCGACCCGCGCGTCGGCGTATCCCTCTTTGGTGAAGAGGCTGTACCAGGTGGAGGTGCGCTCTTGCTTATGGCCCCAAAGGAAGGCGAAATTCCCGATATTGCGCCCTGACGTATCGTCAATGATCGAGTTTTGGATCCGTTCGGCCATGCCCGCGGCCTTCACCGCGCTGGGTTCTTCGATTTCGCGCCCCCACTCGGTCTGCGGCATCTCCCAATGGCCTAACGGTCCGTATTCGGTCAGCATGATCGGCAAGTCGCTTGGATCGGCGGCGATGAATTCCTTAAGCTTGACGAGATCGCCGTAGAGTTGGATCGCCAGAATGTCGAGGTCAGGGACGAACGGCATCGCATGCGCCACATGTTCGGAAAGATAGCCGGCGAAGGCGGTGGACATGGGGTGGTGCGGATCCACCTCGTGAATATAGGCCGCCACGTCATTAAGCGCGGCATAGACTTTCGGGTTGACCAGGACCACGCCGAATTCGCCATAGAGCAGGTTCAATTCGTTGCCGACGATCCACATCAAGAGATTGGGGTGGTCTTTGTACTTATCGATTTGTTTTTTGACGGCGTCGAATTGCGCGGCGACGGCGGCCGGATCGTCATAGTTGAAGCCGTGCAGTTCTTGTCCAAAGTCGACGCCAAGCGCGACCATGACGTCATATTTCTCCGCGAGCGCCAACACTGTCTCGGCGTCTTTGGTCGACCAGGTGCGCACCGTATTGCCGCCGGCCTCCACTAAGGCGGCGAAACGGGCTTCCGACGGTTGCCCGACGCCGGCCCCGCGCAGCGCATAGGGCGATCCATTGACCAGCAGCGAATATCCGCTGATGGCGTCGCCCGCGATTTCAACGTGGGCTGGCCCGCGACGGTGCGTTTGGTCGGCCTTCGATAAGCCTCCGGCCGAGGCGCAACCGGCGGCGGCAAATAGCGCCGATACGAGGATAGCTGCAAGGCTGCGCGCGGTCATGGGCGATGTCTCCTTCGACGAGTGGTCGCGAGGAAAGTTCAATCGCTCCCCCAAACGACGGCCGTCCGACACGACGTCGAACGGCGAAATGCTACCACGAATAGCGCTTGGAGGCGACCGCTGGCCGCGTCGTTTTCTAGCGAGCGCGCGGGCGTCGATAAGCCCCCACGTCAATCGAGCAAAGGGCGCAAATCAGTCTAGAATCACCAGCGACTTGCGGCGGAAACACTGCGCCGCCGCCTTCGCACTTGCATGGAACCGACAGACCGTGACTGAATTCTTGAAAAACATACTCGCCGATACGCCGATCCTCGCGCCTTACGCCGACGTGCTCACCGTCGTAATAAGTTTTTTGGCGGTCCTTGTGATCGCCTTTGTCGCGAGCGCCATCGCCCGCCGGATCATTGTCGGCGTCATCCAACGCGCCGTGTCGCGCACCAAAACCACCCGCGACGACGTGCTGGTGGACAATCGCGTCTTCGAGCGGCTCACCCACCTGGCCCCTGGTGTCGTGATCAATCAGCTCGGCGTCCAGGTGCTGTCCGATTACCCAGTGCTCGCCAGCGCCGTCGACACCCTAAGCCTCGTCTATATCGCCCTCGTCATCATTTGGTTCCTGAACGCGCTGATCGACGCCGGATTGCAGGTCTACGAGACTTTCCGATTCGCCCGGCAATTCCCGATCACCAGCATCGTCCAGGTGGTCAAAATGCTCGTCTCGCTAATCGGCGTGATCCTGGTGATTTCATTGTTGCTGAATGAATCGCCGGTGACGCTATTCACCGCCATGGGCGCGCTCGCCGCCGGTTTCATGTTCGTCTTCAAGGATTCTATCCTAGGGTTCGTGGCCGGGGTGCAATTGACGGCGAACCGCATGGTGGCGGTGGGGGATTGGATCGAAATGCCGAAATATGGCGTCGACGGCGACGTCATGGAGATCGCCCTCACCACGGTGAAGATCCGCAATTTCGACAAGACCATCACCACGATCCCAACCTATTCTCTGATTGCGGACAGTTTCAAAAACTGGCGCGGCATGAACGAGACGGGCGGGCGTCGAATAAAGCGCTCGGGCTATGTCGATATTTCGTCGATCCGCTTCTGCGACGCTGAGATGCTCGCCAAGTTCGAAAACATCGGGCTGTTGAAGGACTATTTGGCGGAGAAACATCGCGACTTGGAGGAATGGAACAAGGCTCGGCCCGACGCGGCGCAGTCGCTGATCAACGCCCGTCGGTTGACCAATGTGGGCACGTTCCGCGCCTATCTTGTGGCCTATTTAAAAGCGCATCCGAAAGTGGCCCAGCATTTGACCCTGTTGGTGCGGCAATTGCCGCCATCGGCGCAAGGATTGCCGATCGAGCTGTATTTCTTCACCAACGTCACCGATTGGGGGCAATATGAGGGCATCCAGGCGGATATCTTCGACCATATTCTCGCCGCGGCGCACGAATTCGATCTGACTCTATTCCAAGCGCCGTCCGGGGGGGATTTTCGGCAATTGGTCGCCGCCTAAGCCGCCCGGAGGCCGCGAGAGCGTCGCGTTTGGCGTGCGTTCATTCCGAGCCAAGATAGACGATGGGGCCGTCGACCGTCAGCGCGACCTCGCGGCGAAGGGCGTAATCGCGAATAAGCGCATAGTACCCGTCAGCCACGTCGCCATAGACCCGCGTGCCGTCTTCAAGCGTTTCGAACTCGACGATGCCATGATCGGTGTTCGGGAAAACGACAATGTCGAGGGCGGAATTGGCGATCTGGATGTCGCGCAAGATCGCCAGGGTCTTTTCGCTCGGCGCGGCGCGATCCTCATCGGCGAGAATCCACAATTGCGGCGCTTCGAGGTCTTCAAGCACGGGGCGCGGTTCATATTCCCAACTCGTGCCGACATCCAAGAAGGGGCCAGCGATCCGTAGCCCAATATTCGGGGCGCGCAGGAATTGCCCAGTGAACTCGCCCTCGATCTCGTCATACCAAGGCTCGTTCTTGTACTTCTTGCGCACCCGATTGAGCTCGTCATAGCCGTCTTTGAAGCCAGACGCCATCACAGCGCCTGTGGCGTCGGTGATCTCTCGCGCCTTGTCGATGACGTCTTGGCCATAGCCTTTCTCGCGCAGCTCCTTGACCACTTCTTCGCGATCCTCCGCTAACGGTCCTTCGGCCATGCCGTAAGCGGCGACGACGAACGGCGCGCCGTCTTGAGAGGCCGCCAGGGGCGCGACCCAGCCGCCTTGGCTGCCGCCCACATAACCGACCTCAACGGGCGCGCCATAGAGCCTCGCCGCTTCGGCGCGGGCTCGCGAGGCGTCGCCAGCGAGGAGATAGAAGTCTTGCGTGTATTTGCCCGTCGAGGCGCCGGTGCCGCGTTTGTCATAGGCGAACACGCCGACGCCGAAAGCAGGCAATAT
>CAYWWL010000154.1:0-5399 GCA_964461925.1 uncultured Caulobacterales bacterium
TCGGCGTGAAATTCTTCGGCGCGCCTGAGGAAATCCTCTGGGCCGGCATTGAGGAGGCGAAAGCTCAAGGCCTGAAGACGACGATGCACCACGCCCAGATCGACGTCGCCCACGCCAACGTGCTCGACACGTCGAGCCGCGGGCTCGGCTCCATGGAGCATTGGTACGGGCTGCCCGAGGCCTTGTTCGAAGGGCAGGTGCTGCAAGATTATCCAGCGACGTATAATTATCAGAACGAGCAGGACCGGTTTGAGAACGCCGGCAAGCTTTGGGCGCAAACCACCGAGCCTGGCAGCGACCATTGGCGACAGGTGCGGGACACGCTCCTGTTCAGGGAGTTCGCGCTGGTGCCCACCTTCGCCATCTATGTGGCGAGCCGCGATTGGATGCGCGCGCGGCGGGCGGAATGGCACGACGAATACACCTCGCCCTCGCTTTGGCAATTTTTCAAGCCGGATCGCAACGCCCACGGCTCTTATTGGTTTGATTGGGGTACGGAGCAGGAAATCGCCTGGCGCGAAAATTACGAACGCTGGATGACGTTCGTCAATGAGTATAAGAACCATGGCGGCCTTGTCGGGGTCGGCGAAGACGCGGGCTATATCTATTCCACGTATGGCTTCGGTTATGTCACCGAAATGGAGATGATGCGCGAGGCTGGCTTTCATCCGCTGGAAGTGATGATGGCCGCGACGTTGAACGGGGCGAAAATCCTTGGCGTCGACGATGAAGTCGGGTCGGTGCAAGTGGGCAAAAAGGCCGATCTTTTGATCCTGCCGGAAAATCCTTTGGCGAATCTGAAAACCCTGTTCGCCACCGGCCATATCAAGCTCAATGACGCTGGCAAGCCGGTGCGCGTCGGCGGCGTTAGAACCGTGATCAAGGACGGCATCGTCTATGACGGCGAGGAATTGCGTCAGTCGATTAAAGACCACGTGAAGAAAGAAAAAGCGGCCGCGAACATTCCGCCAGGCCCGATGCCGATCGCCGAAAATGAATAGCGCGGAGAACGAATAGCTTGCTGAAGGAAATGGCGCGGCGCCGGTGCTGCGACGCGGGGCTTATTTTTTCTCCAGCAGGATTTTGCCTTGATCCTCGACCTTTCCGGCGATCAGTTCCGCGATCGTCGCCAGGGCGCCGGGCAAGACAGCTTCAATCCGCACATGCTGGGGGAAAATGTCGATCTGCCCAGTGATGGTTTGGCCTAAGCCTTTGGCGGTGAACGACAGACGATCCTCGCTCGCCCACTCCTCGGTGAATTTGAACATCATGCCGCCCGACAAGGATGACTTGATTTTATCGAAACCTTCTTCGAAGCGCCGCCGCGCTTCTTCTTTGCCGAGGTCGTGGGACAGGGTGATAGTGACCGGTCGGGGCATAAGAATGTCTCCTTCTGGTCACAAATAGGCGCTAGCAGTGCGAATACAAGCGTTGCGCGAATGCAGCGGCTTGGCCTGTTCAATGGCGTCGCCATGGCGTAGCGTCCCGATCGCGGGATTGTATTTTACCAGAAGGAAAGTATTGCGATGGTGCGTTGGATCATCTGGATAGTGGCGTTGGCCGGCGTTGGCGTCGCCGCGACCATTGCGTTCGCCGGCCCGGGAGCGCGGCTTGGCATGTGGGATTATGGCTATGGATTGTCGCTAATCCGGAGCATGGCGATGCCAGCGATGGTGCTGGCGGGCCTTAATACGCTGACGATGATCTATTCCTTTTTACGTAAGAATGGCGCGCCGGCGGCGGCCCTAGTCGCGACGGCCGCGACCGTGGCGGCGGCGGCGACGCCGCTGCAAATGCGCGCCGCAGCGTCGAGCAATCCCTTCATCCATGACATCACCACCGATTTCGATAACCCGCCTTTGATCGTCGCGGCGGCGGAACTCGATCGCAAAAATCCGGCGGCCTACGCGGGCGCTGAGCCGGCCCCCCGCGATCCTGAAGGGCGGACCACGGCGGAGGCCCAGGCGGCGGCGTTCCCCGAGATCAAGCCATTGATCTTCGACGTCGCCCAAGAAGAAGTGATCACCGCGGTGCGAGCGGTCCTGTCAGACATGGGCATGGAGATCCTCGCCGACGGCGCGATCAATGACGACGCGGCCGCCGGTTGGCGCATTGAGGCGGCGTATACCTCGCCTTGGTTCGGCTTTGTCGACGATTTCATCGTTCGCGCTACGCCCACCGCCGATGGCGGCGCCCGGGTCGATATCCGGTCGAAATCTCGGGTCGGGACGTCGGACCTTGGCGCTAATGCGGCGCGAATCAAAGCCTTCTCAAAGAAGCTGCGCAAGCAAATCGGCGCGTAGCGGCGTCGGCTTGCGGCTAGAGCGCTGGAAAAACGATGGTCGCGTCCGGCGTCAACGCTGGACTGAGCGCCGCGCGTCCGTTCGAGGCGAGCTTGACGCCGCCCTCGGCGATCAGCCGGATGCAAGCCGGATAAAGCTGGTGCTCGAGGACGAGGATCCGCTCGGCCAAGGTCTCGGCGGTGTCGGCGGGAGCCACCGCAAGCGCCGCCTGGCCGATGATCGCGCCGGAATCCATTTCTGCACTGACGAAATGCACGGTGCAACCGGCGACTTTCACGCCCTGTTCGATCATTCGCTCGTGGACGTTCAGCCCTTTGAAGGCGGGTAAAAGCGACGGGTGGATATTGATGAAGCGCCCGCGCCATTTGGTGGTGAAGTCTTTCGTGGTCAGCCGCATGAAGCCGGCGGCGCAGATGAGATCGACGCCGGCGTCCTCCAAGGCTGCGGTGAGGGGCGCTTCGAACGCGCTGCGGCCTTCTTCGCCTTTGCCGAAATCTTTGTGATCGATGACCAGGGTATTGAGCCCCGCTGACTTGGCCCGATCCAGCCCCCCGGCGTTCGGCCGATTGGAGATCACGATCGCGATTTCCGCCGGGAAATCAGGGCTCTCGCACGCGTCGATGATGGCTTGTAGATTGGTGCCGCGGCCGGAGATCAATACGCCGAGGCGAAGTTTCTTGGCCATTTAGGCTGTTCCTTCGACAAGATCGCCAATCACCCAAGCGTGCTCGCCGCGGCTTGAGAGATCCTCGATCACGCTGGCCGCGATCGCCGGCGCCGCCGCCAGGACGCCGCCGACGCCGCAGTTAAAGGTCTGCCGCATATCGTCTTGGCTAAGCCCGCCGGTCTCGCGCAGCCAGTCGAACACCGGCGGCAAGGCGAGGGCGTCATCGTCGTAGCGCGGGGTCAGGCCCGCAGGCAGCATCCGCGGCACGTTCTCGCTGAGGCCGCCGCCGGTGATATGGGCGAAGCCGCGCACGTCGGCATGGGCGAACTGCGGCAGCACCGAACGGACATAGATCCGGGTCGGTTCAAGCAGCGCCGCGCCGAGGCTCGCCGCGTCGGTGTCGAACGGCGCTGGCGCGTTCACGTCCACGGAAGCGTCCTCGATGATTCGCCGGATGAGCGAATAGCCGTTGGAATGCGGGCCCGAGGAGGCGACGCCGATAAGAATGTCGCCGGCTTCGGCGACCCGCGGCATGATCTTGTCCCGGTCGACGGCGCCGACGCAGAAGCCGGCCAGGTCATAATCGCCGGCCTGATAGACGCCGGGCATTTCCGCCGTTTCGCCGCCAATGAGCGCGCAGCCGGCTTGTCGACACCCCTCGGCGATGCCGCTCACCACCGCGGCGGCGATCTCAACGTCGAGTGAGCCTGTTGCGAAATAATCCAAGAAAAACAGCGGCTCAGCGCCTTGTGCTAAGACATCGTTCGCACACATGGCGACGAGATCGACGCCAATCGTGTCATGCTGGCCGGTGGCGATCGCCACTTTCAACTTAGTGCCGACGCCGTCGGCGCCGGCCACCAAGACCGCGCCTTCGCGTCCGGCGGCTTTAAGGTCGAACAGGCCGCCAAAACCGCCTAGGTCGCCGTCTGCGCCCGGTCGCAGGGTCGATTTAGCCATCGGTTTGATGCGGTCGACCAAGGCTGCGCCGGCATGAATATCGACGCCGGCTTTCTTATATGCGTCCGCCACTGGCTAGGATCCCTTCGATTAGCTCGACAAAGTATGAATTTCGGCGGATTCGCCTTGGCCCCGCCGCAATTTTGCGCAACATGCCGCATAACAAGCGAAGGAAGATTTCCCGCCAGGGGTGCGTCGGCGTCCGACGCCCGCTATACTGCGGCGCGGTCGGTCATCGCAATCATTTCGTCATCTTTTTATTTCTGAGTGACGTCGCCAAAGTCTTATGGGGTTCGCATGCGCGTAAGTGACATTTTGAAGTTCGCAGCCGTCTTTCTCGCCGTTGGGCAATTGTCGGTCGCGACCGCTGCGGCTGGCGATGACGTCTTCGTCGTCGCCCGGGTGCCGGTCCAGGCCCAAGCCGACACGGCGACGAGCGCAAAGAATTCCGCCCAGGATCGTGGGCGCCGCCGGGCGATGGACATCCTGCTTCGTCGCATCATGCCGGAAGAAGACTGGATCTACCTGCCGACCTTGAGCCGCTTCGAGCAAGCGCCGGTCTTGGGCCCAACGGTGACCGAGCCGGTGACGCCCGCCGTGGGCGAGGGCGTCGATCCGCTGCAGGCGGCTTACGACCCGAACAATTTCGCGCCAGCGCCGCCGGTCGGCGACAAGCAGGCCGTGACGATTACGCCGCAAGATTTGGTGGCCTTGGAATCGAGCTTCGAAGTCTATGACGAAAAAAGCTCCTCGCGGCTGTATCGCGCCTTCATCACGTATCGGTTCAAGCCAGACGCCGTGCGGCAGCTGCTGAAGGCTGCGGGCTTGCCTTATAGCGAGGCGCAAACCCGTACCGCCATGGTGCTGCCAGTGCTGCAGACCGACCGCGGCGTTTATCTATGGGAGACCAATAACCCGTGGATGGCGGCTTGGCGGTCGCGCCCGTACACCCATGAATTAACGCCGATGATCGCGCCGTTGGGCGACTTGGAGGATTCCACCACGATTACCGCTCAAGGCGCGCTCGACATCCAGCCCGAGGCGATGGCCGCCCTGGCGTCGAAATACGGCGTTAGCCAGATCATTGTCGCCCATGCGCGGTTGAAACAGGTCGAAGGCGAGGACCAGGTTCGCGTCCGCCTGATCAACGGCTATCGGGAGTCGGCGACGGTGAAGCCGGAGTTCGAAATCCAAGAAGGCACGATCGAAGATCTCTTGTCCGATATCACTGCGGACGATTCGCAAGCGGTTGACGCGACAGCGGGGCAAGCGTTCACCGCGCCCCAGGACAACCCTGCGAGCCATGGCAGCGACATTTATGGCTTCCGGCCTGCGCCGGACGAGGATTTCGCCAGCGAAGTCGGCGAGGTCATCGCCACCGTGTTCACGAAAGAACTGTCGGGCAATTTTCCGTCATTGGCGGAGCGCATGATCGATACGGTGATCGCCGACTACGCCAGCGAGTGGAA
>CAYWWL010000155.1:0-4246 GCA_964461925.1 uncultured Caulobacterales bacterium
ATTTTTGTGGAAAGGACGGACTGCGCCGCCTCTGCCGCAGCCGCTAGGCCCAAATCCGTCGCCTTGCAAGCGAAATCGGCGCGCGCCGCGAAGAAAGTTTTGCGACAGAAGCGGGCGTATCCAAGGGAGCGTCCAAAGTGGCGTATCCAGGCGGGCGAATCGGCGAGGATGCATCGGGACCGGGCTCGCGCGGTCTGGGGTGTCGTGGTCGCATTTTGTCTTGGCTGCGGGCGCCGAGCGGTGCTATGACCCGGGGCTTGAGCGGATCAGCGGGCGTGGCGGAATTGGTAGACGCAACGGACTTAAAATCCGTCGGTAGTGATACCGTGCCGGTTCAAGTCCGGCCGCCCGCACCATTTTTTAAGCTGTTGATTTTGTTGGTTTATATTTCAGGTCGATGTTTGGAGGTTCGGTAAGGCCTTGATTTGCCGAGAGTATTTGCTGCAAGTTTTCTGAGGTCGATAAATTTCATTTAGAGTGTATACAGATTTATTTGAATGGCTCGGCATCGGCTTGCGCCTATGACACTAAGATTTCTGATAGCTCTCGGCCCGCCAGCTTCTCAATCTATATAACGTGTGGATACGTTTCAAAGAAGGATTGGACTTCTTGACAAGATACGGGCAGCCCGTATATCATGATAGATGAAGAGTTTGAATGGGATGACGATAAAGCGGCCTCAAACCTCGCTAAACATGGCGTGAGTTTTGAGGATGCGTGCGGCGTTTTCCGTGACCCGTTTGCGATTGAGCTTATTGATGATCGGGAAGATCACACCGAAGAGCGTTTTATTCTAATCGGCATGTCAATCGATAACGTACTGGTCGTTGTTTATACGCAGCGTAGTCAACGAAACCGCATTATCTCAGCCCGTAAAGCAGAACCCAGTGAACGAAGATTTTACCATGAAGAAAACCAATGACCCGGATAACAGGCCCTTAAGCGCCAGTGATCTTAAACGGATGAAACGCACGCCGCAGGCGAAAGTTATCCGCCGGGCGTTGAAGTTGACGCAAGAAGAATTCGCCGCCCGATTTCAAATCGCTATCGGTACGCTGCGCGATTGGGAGCAAGGACGTTATGAACCCGATGGAGCTGCGAAAGCTTACTTACGCGTTATTGCGCGCGAGCCCGATGTAGTTGCCAAGGCGTTGGAAGCTAATTAGCGCCACGTTGGGGCGTTAGTCAGGTTGCGGCGATAGATGGTCTGAAACCGAATCTGTGGGCGGATCGCCATAAACGCACTGAACGCCTTGCATGGCGGTTTCCCAATCGTCCAAAATCTCGAAAATTCGGTTCGAGTTCATTTCGTCGAGCCGCACCAGCTCTCTTTCGCCGAGCGGTTTCACCGTGGCGAGGGCGTCGCCTCAAATGTTTTTCTTCATTGGACGGAGTGATTGCTAGGCGAGTCGCGCGCGGCATGCGTTTGGCCGACGGACTGTTCCGTCTAATGATCGACAAGCGCGCCTCTCGCTGCGGCGCAAAAAGTGCGCTCGAATTGTTGCGTTGCGGGATTGCCATCCGCCCAAAATAGGAGGATGCTCCTTGCTCGCACGAAGGGGAGAATTGTGCAGCACGAGGATCGGGCGCTCCGGCCGTCGGAGATAGTCGTCGTAATTGTATTTGCATTAGTGGCGTTTTGCTGCTGGCGAATTCTCACGCTTGAATCACGCATTGCCGAACTTGTCGACGCGCAAGCGGCGGCGAGCGCGCAAGCCGCCGAGAGCCGGGGCGCCGCCTCGGACGCGGCGCGGCGCGCGGCGATGATCGCGTCCCAGGCGAACAATCCAGCCGTCGCCAATGGCGACATCGACGCCATGTCGGCGCAGATCCTGATGCAGATCGCCGCGCTCAGCGAAAAAGTCGACGCTGTCGCCGCCGGGACGACCCGGGCGCCAGTGTCCGCGCCCCCGGCGACAAAACAAACTGACGCCCTCTATGACAGGGTGCAGAATGATCTTCGCGCCATTGCGGCGCGTGGCGCAGTGAACGAACTCGAATTGACGACACTGCAAACCGAAATCGCCAAGCTTCCTGTTGCGCAACGCAACGCCGCTCTTTCGGAGCTCAGCCGCGTGATGTCGAACAGCAATCTTGACGGTCAGTTTAACTAGCACTCGGAAGGGAGACAGAGAAATGAAACTACGGGCAGTTTTGATGGGCGGCGCTTTGGCCGCGGCGATGACGGCCGCAGCGAGCGCAGGCTTCACCCAGCCGGCGCCAGTCGACGTCGATCTCGACAATGGCTTCGCCGGCGGCGACCAGATTAGCGCGCGCGCCGATGACGGCGAGGGCGTGTTCATCGGCTGCGGCTCGAGAACCATTCAGGACGGCGCTGGCGGCGTGTTTAAATTCGGCTTCTGCCAAGCCGAAGACGCTGACGGCGATCGCGTCACCTGCTTTACCCAGGATGCGGGATTGCTCGACGCCATGCGCTCGACCTCGGACTTCGCCTATATCACCTTCAGTTTCCAAGACGACGGAAATGACGGCTTCGAATGCACCCGCGTTGGCCATTCGACCCAGTCGTTCTATCTGATCGACTTCACGCAGCTGAAGTCAAAAGACAAATAGGCATTGCTGCGGCGACGCCGCGGCGACGACAAAGTCGATCAATAGGCGGGCCTTGCGCCCGCCTATTTTTTTGTCGCCTTGGCGGGTCGTGCCCGCCGCGATCGGCTTAGTCGCGAAATGCGTAGACCCGGCTCAAGGTGAAAAAGGTCAGGGTGTAGCAGACCATGGCGACGCCCTGGGCGATAAATGGGTTGAGCCCGATCAGCTGTAGGCAGATGGCGAGCGCGAGCCAGTTGACGCAGAACGACGTCGCGGCGACGACGAGGAAGCGTTTGGCGCTGCCGGCGTCGCGCTTCGCCTTGAACGTGAAGCGGCTGTTCAGCCAATAGGAATTGGCGATGCCGAAGACGTATCCGCCGCCATTGGCGAGATAAGCGTTAAGCCCTAGTATTCCCATAAGCAGCCAAATGACCGCCAAGGTCACGATCGTGGAAATGACGCCCACGGCGCCAAAGCGCACCAGCTGGCCTAAAAGGCTCGCCAATTCCGAAACGGGCAGGCCTGGTTCTCGTTGGTCAGAACTTGGTTCGCTTAGGCCAGGCGCGCTTGGACCTGTTGCTTTGGGTTCCGGTGGGGTGGGCGAGATGCTCGACATAGGTCAGCCAACCATGAGTCTCCCTTGGGAAGGGTTAAGATCGCCGCCCGGCTAGGCGATTGGCCGAAAAAAGCGCGATCACCAAGGCCGGAAAAGGAGCGCGGCATGCCTAATCCAGCATTTTTAACCACCGGATGCCATTGCGGCGCAGTGCGCGTGCGCCTCGCCGAGCCGCCGGCGTATCTCAATGACTGCAATTGCAGCCTGTGCACCGCCAGCGGCGCGATTTGGGGCTATTTGCCGATGTCCGCCGTCGACGTCCAGGGCGCGACCACGGCGTATCGGCGCGCGGATCTTGACGAGGTCATGGTGGAGCTTCGGTTCTGCCCGATCTGCGGCGCCACCACCCATTGGCTGCCGGCCAAGACGCCGGAATCCGTCGGCGGGCGCATGGGGGTCAATCTGCGCAGCGTCGATTTCGATCGCTTGGCGGGGATTGAATTGCGTTTTCCGGATGGGAAGGCATGGACCGGCGACGGCGCTTTCGCCTATCGCCGGCCAGCGATCGTGATCGGCGCGGATTCCTAGGCTCGAACGGCGCCTTAAGAAAAATCTATCGACCCCCTCTAGCCCAGATCTGACAGGGGCTAGAGGGGGTTTTTCGAAAACTTATCGAACACCTTTCGCGGCCCCCCATACTCGCTGGCCAATGTTATCCAACCGCGAGATCGCCCATGGAGACGTCGCCAAATCTAAGCCTGTCCTATGTGATGCCGCAGCAGGCGCAAAAACATGTCACCGTGAACGAGAGCTTCCGCCGTCTGGACATGCTCGTCCAGCTCACGGTCGCTTCGGCGAGCGAGACCGTCGAACCGGCCGATCCAGTGGATGGCGCCCGCTATATCCTACCCATAGGCGCGGTGGGCGCCGCCTGGTCGGACTTTGCGCCCGGATCGATCGCGGCGTTTCAAGACGGGGCCTGGGTCGAAGCGTCGCCGCGCGCTGGGTGGCGCGCCTATGTCGCCGACGCGGACGCGGTCCAGGTCCATGACGGGACGGCGTGGCGGGCGCTCGAACAAGGCGAGGGCGGTCTTTCCGTGGACGATCTCGCCGCCGGCGCCGCCGATAAGATCGGCG